>NZ_JBJODA010000008.1:0-201224 GCF_045899875.1 Clostridioides sp. GD02377 | reverse complement strand
GCTATAACAAAGAATTTAAGTGCAACTAGACTATCTGGAAATGATAGAAAAGATACAAATGCTAGAGTCATAAATGAATTTTATGGAAAAGCTAATAATGCTTATATAGCTAAAGATGGTTCAGGAAATGAAGCTGAGCTAACAGATGCTTTAGTTGTTTCTAATTTAGCTGCTAAAGATAACTCTATAGTTGTTTTAGGTAATAATGGGTAATATAGCTGTTAATAAAAATCTATACAAATATATATAAATTTATACAGAAATACAGATAAAATATAGATAAACAGTAAGCCCTTCGTATCAAGCAATTGGTGCGAACTCCACGTTAATTGCTTTTAACTCCTAAAGCTCAATGACCAAAGCGAAGCTAGAAATGGCATATGTAAAGGTGCGAAAGCGGAAAAAATAATTGAGATGGCATATGGTGAAATAAAAGCTATCAATTTTATGTGATAGTCCTAAGTGCTAATGCAATGGATGTTTAGCAGGGAAACTCCTAAGTCTTAGATATGGAGAACCTTCAACGACTATCTCCTTGAGGGAGAGTAAAACCACAAGCTAATGGTGGAAGAAAAATGTGGCTCTTATCAGAGGATAAGATGAAGATATAGTCTACGCTTATGTGAAAGCATAAGAGGTCTACTTGTGAGAGAAAGACTGCATTAAAAGTTGCGTTTTAATGTGAATGAGAAAAATATGGACAAATTTAAAATATATAGATAAATTAGCCGATTTGTATTAAAATATAATTAATACAAGGAGGTGGCACGTATGGAATTAATTTCCATTGGAAAGTTTGCTAAAAAAGTTGGTGTTCATCCAAAAACATTAAGAAGAATGGAAGCTGATGGAAGGTTAAAGCCTCATTATGTTTCAGAGGGTGGTACAAGATACTATTCAACTGAACAACTTAGAGAATTTAATCAAAAGTCAGAGTTAAAACGCATTGTAGTTGGATATTGTCGTGTTAGTACGCCATCTCAAAAGGATGATTTAGAAACACAAGTTGAAAATCTTAAAACTTATATGTATGCCAAAGGATATGAATTTGAGGTTATTAAAGATGTAGGTAGTGGTATTAATTATAAGAAAAAGGGTTTACAACAGTTAATAGATAAGATAAATAATAGAGAAGTGAGCAAAGTCGTAATTCTATATAAGGATAGGTTAGTACGATTTGGTTTTGAACTTATAGAATATCTTTGTGAAATTAACAGTGTTGAAATAGAAATTGTAGACCATAGTGAGAAATCTAAAGAAGAAGAATTAACTGATGATTTGGTTCAAATTATCACAGTATTTGCTAATAGATTATATGGTTCACGTTCTAAAAAAACTAAACGTTTGATTGATGAGGTGAAAAGCATTGATAATAGGGAAAAAGATTAGATTAAAACCCACAAAAGAACAAGAAATGTTATTTTGGAAATCAGCTGGTGTAGCTAGATGGTCATATAATTACTTTATAGCTACCCAAAATGAAACATATCAATCATATTTAGATAATAATAAAACAGGAAAAAGATTTATAGGTGATGGGGAGGTAAGAAAATACATTAATAATGTATTAAAACCTACCACTCATGCATGGTTAAAAGAGGTTGGAAGTAATGTAATGAAGCAAGGCGTTAAGGATGCAAAAGACGCCTACACTAAATACTTTAAAAAACTTGCTGACAAACCAAAATTTAAATCAAAACATAAATCTACTCCAAGTTTTTATGTAAATTATGAATCTTTAAAAAGAATTGATGGATTTCATTTTAGAGGAGAAAAAATAGGAATAGTTGAAACTTCTGAGATGTTACCAAAAGTAAAAGATAAATATAGTAATCCCCATATTAAGTATGATGGAAAGCATTGGTGTTTATCTTTTAGTATTGAAATTGAGGAAGAAACATATCAACTTACAAATATATCACTAGGAATTGATGTTGGAATAAAGGATTTAGCTATATGTTCAAATGGTGAAACTTATAAAAATATTAATAAAGGTAAGGAAGTTAAAAGACTTGAAAAGAAACTTAAAAGGGAATTAAAAAGTTTTTCACGTATGAGGGAAAATAATATGATTAATAAAATCTATTATAAAAGTGAAGATAAAAAAGGGATATTAAAGTCTTTTGAATATATTCGTCCACTTAGAGAGTGTAAAAACTATCAAAAACAACTTAAAGCTGTTCAAGGAATTTACCGTAGACTTACAAATATTCGTAATAACCATTTACATCAAACAAGTTCTGGAATTGTGAAAACCAAACCTTTCAGAATAGTAATGGAAACTTTGAACATAAAAGGTATAATGAAAAACAAACATTTATCTAAAGCTATTCAACAACAAAAACTATATGAATTTAAAAGACAAATTCAATACAAGTGTAAAAAATATGGTATTGAATTTATAGAAGTTGATAAATTCTTTCCAAGTAGTAAAAAGTGTTCTTGTTGTGAAAACATTAAAAAAGATTTAAAACTAAGTGATAGAATTTACAAATGTGATAATTGTGGAATATCTATTGATAGAGATTATAATGCAAGTATTAATTTAGCAAATTATTCAGTTTAAGAGCTTTCACATTAAAAGAAATCTTAAACATGTACCCATCGATACTGGGGAATTTAAGCCTATGAAGTGTTATATCAAACTAAAGTAGATTATCTTCGGATATTCAAAATAGGACACATTGAAGTAGGAAAAGTTAAGTTAAAAGCCTTTTAGGTATAAGACAACTTACAGTAAAGATGTAGACAAGTAGATATATTTATATAAATTTGTGTATGTTTTTCGTATCGGCTATCTGATAGTCAAAAAGAAATGTTAAAAAGGACTAATCCAGAAAAAATAACAAAAGTAAATAGTGGTGCAAATGATAAGACATATTCTGATGCATTAGGAGTATTTAATAGAAATGATTCAAATACTCAAAATAATGTTCCTGGAATAAAAGTTAATGGAAGTAAGATAGCTATAGCTCCACAAAAAGATATGACAATAACTAGAAACTACCCTACAGGTGGTACTTATATAATTGGGACAGAGATAAAAGGACAAGTAAAAGTTAAATATGGAGACTCAATTAGAGGTGCTCATGGATATGGATGTACTACTCAAGAGGAATATGATAAGGTTTTAAACTGGGGTACAAATGTAATGAGTACATTAGACTTAAATAAATGTCCAGATTGGGTTTATTGGCAATACTATAAGTCAGGGAATATTCCTGATGATGGGTATGTAGATTCTACTTTGAAATTAGATGGTTTCAATGAAGATTTTGGTGATTGGAAAGTTGCTAATAAGTATCTTCTAATTGGTCTTAATAAGGGGATAATATCAAATGAAGACGCAGAACAGTTGATTTTGTATAATAGTGCAGTTGGTCATGCTATAAGACAAAAACCTAGTACAACAGACCCATTAGATGCTTCTCCAGCTTCTGCATACGATGTTCTATTTAGACATAAATCCGATTGTGATGCAAGTGCTCAAGTATATTTAATGATAAGTGATTTATGTGGGGCTAATGGAGCAATAATTGGAGATAGAACTCATTCTGATTATAATATGTTAAGTGGCAATTATTGGTGGGTTAATGGTGCAATACCAGCTGATTATAAGAAAAATGATAATATTTTTAAAATGTCTGTTTTAGCTGCACCTGCATATAACATAGATTATTTATGGAAATAGATAATTCTAAACTAATATAGACAAAAGTCTTTAAGGGGAGTAAAATATGAAGGCTATAACAACTGTTGATTTAAATAAAATAATATACTCAAACCCATTTGACCAAAAGCTAATATGTATGATATCTATTTTAGAAGCATACTTAAATTTAATATCAAAAGACCATTTAGAGAGTGTTGGAAAAGAAAAAATAAGTGATATTACACTAGAAAATCTTGGAACTATATATTCTTCTGTTCTTAATAAACATAGTGGTCTTAATGGTGTTTGCTGGGAATATGCAGTATATAATGCAATTTATTATGATGATGACTTTATTCAGAATTTATTAAATTTGAGTATAAACTATCTTTCAGGAGAAAATACGTTTTATAGATTAAACGCAATACTATGGGGAGGAGAAAAAGCGAATTTAGATTTAGATAATATAAATGAAAGTATTAATGATGAAGATTTAATATGGACATCTTTTGGTACATATAAATTTAAAGAATATATAGATATGATTCATAAATCATTTAGAGAAAAATTATTTAGAAAACAACTTCCTGAAGAAATTCGTGATATTTGGAAAACAGACCTTTTCGTAAAAAAAGAAAATAGTAATATATGGTATGCTGTTACTGTTAAGTGGAATAAAAATGATGTAAAACAATATCCTGGGCTTTCAATAGGAATTCACTATGAACATATAAAAATTCAAAAACATGAAATAAACCCTTATCTTATCAATAATAGTTTTGTACGATGTTCAATACCATTTGAGCATAATTTTGGGGAATATTATTCATATATGTTTAGATTTTTTAAGTTATGTTTAGAACATATAAATTTTAAGAAAAAGAACACAATTAGACTTGAATTGGCAACATCCGAGGAATATGGACTATTTGAAATACTATATAAATTAAAGAAAGTTCCTTGTTGTACTATTATAAATTACTTGAAAGACAAGTATTGTTATAAAAATAATACTTTTGTAAAACCTGAAATAGTATTATCAAACAATAAACCTTTGGTTTTTGCACCAATAGATGTAAATGAGATAAAAAATGCAAATGGAACTATAATAATTCCTACTTAAAGTATAAAAAGCCTCCTTTTTAGGTGGTTTTTTATATTGTTTGAAGTTTTTAGCTTTTTTGTTGTAAAGAGAAGCTTATACAACTTATAATTAATTTAGCAAATTATTCAGTTTAAGAGCTTTCACATTAAAAGAAACCTTAAACGTGTACCCATCGATACTGGGGAATTTAAGCCTATGAAGTGTTATATCAAACTAAAGTAGATTATCTTCGGATATTCAAAATAGAACACGTTGAAGTAGGAAAAGTTAAGTTAAAAGCCTTTTAGGTATAAGACAACTTACAGTAAAGATATAGACAAGTAGATATATTTATATAAATTTGTGTATATTTTTCGTATTGGGATAAACAAAGGTATTATATCAAAGGATGAAGCTGAGCAATTAATTTTATGTAAAAGCGCGATTGGTCATATGACAAGACAATTGCCTAACACAACAGACCCAAGTGATAGCTCTCCAGCTTCTGCGTACGATGTTATATTTAGACAAAAATCTGATTGTGATGCCAGTTCACAAGTATTTCAGTTAATAAGCGATTTATGTGGAGCTAATGGTGCAATGCCAGCTAACTTTAAGAAAAATGATAATATTTTCAAAATGTGTGTTTTAGCTGCACCTGCATATAATATAGATTATTTATGGGAATAGATAGGACAACAGTAAAAAATCTTAGGTCTATATATTCTTTCATATGTATCTATTTTAGATACTACAAAATAATATTAAAAACAAAAGTACCTGAAAATTTCAGGTACTTTTATGTTATAATATACCTTGCAAGGAATATATTTGAAAATGCTATGAGTGGTGTTTCCATAGAAGATTTCCTCACTTTCTATTAGAAGGGAGGTGAAAAGCTATGGTAAATCTAATGATGAATGTTCTAGCAGGTTTAATATCCTGTTGGCTTTATGATAAATTAAAAACCACTCCTGGCCGTCAAACTAAGAGTGGTTGGGAACTTAATATTAAGTTCCGTAAGAATTCAAAATAAGTTATAATTGGAAACCACACTCAAGTTTAAGTAGAATATGTTTCCTTGCCTTTATTATATCACAAAAACATTTTTTATAATCAATATTTTTTAAAATATTAAATATATATGGCAAAGAAATACTAGTTAAAAATAGTCTAAAGAGAATGAGATTTAGGAGTGATTCTAATGCAAACTAATGTATTGGTAATTGATGGAGATAAGAATAATTGTCAGGAATTGAAAAATTTTTTAGAAGAAAAAGGTATAAATGTAGATTTAGCGTATAATTGTGAAGAAGCCATTGGAAAGATATCTAGTAATAACATTGATTTGATATTTTTAGAGATAATTTTAACTGATGGTAATGGATGGGAGTTCTGTAAAAAAATTAGAAATATAACTACTTGCCCAGTTATTCATATAACATACATAAATGAAGAGCAAAGTATTTTAAATGCTTTAAATTCTGGTGGAGATGATTATTTAATAAAGCCTCTAAATTTGGAAATTTTATATGCAAAAGTAAAAGCAATTCTAAGAAGAGTAAATATGTATGCAAATAGCAATGAAAATAGTTTGAAATTAGAGGAATATAATAGAGCTAGTGGAGTAATAAAATTAGAAGACAAAATAATAAAATTAACTCCGATAGAAAATAAGTTATTAAATTACTTTATAGATAATGCAGAAAATACTTTGACTATTAAAGAGATATATGAAGATGTATGGATGAATGAATATCCAGAGGATAATAATAGTGTCACAGTTGCAGTGAATGGGTTAAGAAAGAAAATAGAAAGAGATTATAAAAATCCTCAGAATATTATAACAATAAGAGACTTTGGCTATTACTTCAATAAGATATAAAGTTTTATAAATGGAATGATAACAATTTTTATTCAAGTCTCAAGTTAAAAATTTTAGTGTATTAAAATTTAAGCATTAATGATTAGAAGGTAGTAACTATAACTAGTTGCTACCTTCTAAAGTGTAGGTATATAAGAAACTAGGTATAACAAGTTGTCGAATAATAGTGTTAGTATAAAACATGAAATAAATATACCTAATAAGTACCATAAGAAAGCATTTATATTTTTCATAAAATCACCAACTTATATTATAATTAATCTTCTTAATTAAAGTATACCAGTAATAAGTATAAATAATGTATAAAATATTGCAAATATAAACAAATTAAAACATAAAAAGCCATCTCTTTAGGTGGCCTTTTATTGATTTTATACAAAGATATATGGTGAATCATTTGGTATATTACTATTTTTGAAGCTCAAATTTCTTTAGCCCTGGTGGAGTGTCAATTATGTACTTATATGATTGTGGAGCTATGAAGTTATCTATATACTCTTTTGGGTTTATGCCTCTATCAAATTTAATGAATTCGCTTATTTCAATTGCATATGCTATATCCCTATTATTGAAATATTCATCATATTCATCTTTGCTTATTCCTGAAAATTCTTTTGTTTTATTCCAAATAACTCTAGGACTATCTTTTAAGTATTTTGTGTATTTAAAATAACCAATTATTTTTTTCTGTGGTGATGTAGAATATACATAGATTTTCTCAACATCTTCTTTAAAAATAGTCTTTCTATATTCGAATTTCTTATTGTTATTTAATATTTCCTTTACATATTTAGGTTTAATCGATATTATTAAATTTAAATTCATATATAATTATTTGCTACTCAAAACTGGTCTAATATATCTATATTGAGAACTTTTCTTTATTAAAAACCTTATATTGTCTAAAATACTATGATAAATGATTTTGATGCAATATTTTTATATAAAATTGCTGGTACTATAAGATACTTTTAAATATATATCAATCTGTTTGCATTAACTATTTGTGTTTGAATATTTTGACCAGTAGCTCTCCTTTTATATTTTTTATTTCTTAGTTCTAAAATTTCATATTTTCTTTAAAATTTATTAACTAATTCCAGCATATATGAGATTTTTAAATCTGTAAAGAAAATCATATCTTTGTGTTTCCACGCCCAAAGAAACAAAGGTTTATAATATTAAAAATAAAAGTTAGTGAAGCTTTTAGCTACTTTTTATTGCAAATTGGAGAGTATAGAACTTATAATTAATTTATGGTGAACTATCTGTGTAGTATGGATAATACACAAATCAAAACTTGAAAGGATACAATAAAATATGCCAGCTTTTTATACATGGTTTTTAAATAAAGATGAACATGAACTATAACTTAAAATTGCGTATATAAAATCATTATTTTATATTGAAAATGTGATATTAATATATATTAATTAGTATTATTAGGAGGTTTAACATGAATTTAGCTAGACTTAAAGAGTTAAGACTTGAGCATGGATATAAAAAACAACAATTAACTTACATTGA
Source organism: Clostridioides sp. GD02377 (assembly GCF_045899875.1). Lineage (NCBI taxonomy): Bacteria > Bacillati > Bacillota > Clostridia > Peptostreptococcales > Peptostreptococcaceae > Clostridioides > Clostridioides sp. GD02377. Next base: position 193,076 of record NZ_JBJODA010000008.1, on the reverse strand, counting down.
TAAAGAAAAAGCTAAAAGACCTTTAGCAAAAACAGAACTTAAAAACAAAGAAATAGCAAGTACTAAATAGTATTAATTAGGAGGAGTGACATGAATTTAGATGGACTTAAAAAATTAAGACTTGAGCATGGATATACACAACAACAATTGGCTACTCATATGGAGATGAGTCAGACTACTTATAGTGATAAAGAAAAAGGTAAAACACCTTTTACGATACCTGAGTTTGAAAAACTTTATAAATTTTTAGGTGAAGATGTATTGGGATTATTAGAATTACAATAAATTCTAAAAAATATTAATGTTCTACCGAAAAAATGGTTGTGAATATTCGGTCAACATGTTATTATAAAAGTACAAGATAGAGAATGAAAGATATTTAGTGAATTGAAGTTTTGAGTAATATGGAGATTTTCTTATTTAATTATTTAGGATGTAAAACTATAACTGTGATATAATTCAATTAAAATAATGAGTATGGAGGCGACAATATGAAAAATTTATTACACAAAAAAGTTAAAATAAAAGAAAATTTACTTGTAGATGAATTTTATGGGGGATTAAGGTTTCATAATGGTATGAATAAATTTAAAGGAAAGGTGACAGTTGTATCTCATATACCCCATTATTGTGTATATGCTTACAACTTAAATGATTGTGAGGGGTATGATTTCACAGAAGAAATGTTAGAAATTATTGAATAAATGAGTATGAATATACTAAATTTAGGTAATAAGTTTTATGTTGAAACGATGAGTTATAAAAGACTTCAAGCTAGATTAAAGAATACTACTATTAATGAAAAGACTGGTAGAATTAATAAGAAGAAACGTTTTGGAAAATCATTAGCAAATAAAGCACCTGCATATAATATAGACTATTTATGGAAATAGATAGGATAAACTATACTAATATACAAAAGTACCTGAAATTTCAGGTACTTTTATTCTATACTATACTAATCCTTATGATACCATTTATATGTAAATATGGAGAGAGTGCTAAATAGTATCTAAGCTTTTTTTTATTTCTGTTGTATCATCTTTTAAAAGTGTTAAATATTTTTCAATAAAGTCTATTTCTGTTCTAATTTCAATGAAATCATTTTGTGTATTATCCTTTAAATCTTCAATATCTACTGAAATTTTAACGATATCTTTATAAATATAATCAAATCTTTTATCGATAGCATCAAATCTACAGTTCATTTCTTGCAATAGTGTTAATATTTTTTCATCCATATCATACATTCCCCTATTTGATTTTTAATAATGTTTTATCTTATTATTATAACATATTAAATAAAATTTATTTTTGGGAAAATATCAAGACTTAACTTATTTGATACATATATGTTAATCATCTCCCGTTTCAGTTCCTATTGTAAGACCATTTATTCCTAAAGCTCGAAGTTACTATAGCTATAGTTTTAATTTCTGGTAGATAGTCATATACAGCCAGAACTATATCTCTAATGTTTTCATAGTTCATAGTAAGGGAATTAGTATCCATCACTAAATTACGTCTTACAAAGGGCTGATAAGAAGCTAATTCAGCTAAATCTTCTTTAAAACATTCATTTTTATACAAATTTCAAAAAGGACATTTATTATATGTACAACCAGAGTCTGCTTGAATTATGAATGAATTAGCTTCATAGGGTGATTGACTAGTATGATAAAGAAACGGTATAATATATATAAAGATACGAATTTGTATCATCAAGACATAAAAAAGAGACTACAAACTATTTACGGTAGGGTGTCTCTTAATTCAATAAGACTTACTCATTAATTTGAAGAATCACCTGAATGGCCGTTCGGGTGATTTTTAATTTTTTGCAACGTTTTTCTAAACTCATTTATTTCTTTAAGGAGTCTATTTAGATTCTTAACCAACTTAATCAAACTAATTGTTATAGTGGTAAGAAATGTTATTATCGTTAACAAACAAATGTACATGAAGATTCACCCTAATAGTTTTTCTATGTAGTCTCTAAACATTATTATACCATAATATGTAATTAATGCAGATATATGTTTAATTATTGTATCTAATGTCTATATCACATTTAATTTTAATTTCTAGCTTTAAACTCTTATAAATAAAAGTTCTTGAAGTTTTTAACTTTTTTTGTTGTAAAGAGAAGCTTGTATAACTTATAATTAATTTAGGGCGAACTATCTGTGTAGTATGGAGAATATGCAAATTAAAATTTGAAAGGATACAATAAAATATGGTAGCTTTTTATACATGGTTTTTAAATAAAGATTAACATGAGCTACAACTTAAAATTGCGTATATAAAATCATTCTTTTATATGATGATAATTATATTGTCAGTTTGCAATTTTTTCTGGAGTAATACATTTTCAATGGTAAAAGTCATTTTAGGCGATACAATTCTTAGATATATCTCATTATTTTTGTCAGTTGGATTACGTTTTTTCACAGTGCTTAGTGCAATAGCATTTATTTTATTTGTAATTTCAGCACTTTTATATGAAATTCCTTATAATTATATGAAACCTGGTACATATTCTTATTTCAGAATATTAATACATGGTTCGTTTAGCAGGCTTAAAGATAGTCTTGAAAGCATAACAATATTTTTAATAGCTGCATATATATTCTCCTATGATGTTTTTATACAATATAAAAGTATATATAGTGAATCGCTTTGGCAAATGTTCTTGTTGGTAATGTCGGCCGTCTTTATTATGTTTTCCATGCCAGAAATGACTAATCGTTTTTTTACATTAAGGTCCTGGATAAATTCTTTAGATAAGGAAGAAAAGCTTCTTCCACCAAAACATGGGGACACAAATGATGAGCTTTATCCATTAAAAAATGGGAATACAAACTTAAATAGTGAGCTTATCTTACTAAAAACTATGAATCAAAAACTAGAGAAAGAAATTCTTTTTCTAGAAGCTGAGAATAATAGATTAAGAGAAAAAGATTTGAGCTTAAAAGAGCAGGGGGGCTACTGAAAAATATATATAATTTATAATAATTAGAAATTGTGTCATTTATGTGCATATAGTAAAAATAAAAGGATATTTTTAGATATTAGGAGGATAATTACATGGCGAACTTTCCAAAAATAAATACTATTTTTATTGGAGAAGAAGAATTAAAAAAAGTTATATTTAGCGATGAAGTAAATAATTTTAAAGAAGAAATTATAAATTACTTAGAAATAAAAAACGCTAATATAGAAATTAATTGTGAAAAAAATAAATCTTACAGTGATGGCTATCAAAAATTAGGTACTAAAGCAGCACTTCTCTACGAAGAAGATAAAATTGTATTTTATACAAAAGAAATAGAAAAATATATAGAAACAAAATTTGAAATATATGATAATCAAGTAAATAGAGACTTCTATGAAAGAATGGTTTACATATATATAAAAATGATTTTAGTTCATGAACTTGTTCATGTTAAGCAGTTTGAGATTGGTAGATTGACAAAAGAAATTATAGATAAACACAAGGACATACAACATGAAAAACGTTGGTATGAAAATGAAGCAAATGAAAAAGCGAAGGAAATTATGTTATTAAATGCTGATAGCTTTAGGGAAGGTATAATAAATTTTGTAAGTAACAACAGTCAATGGCCTATGAGGTCAGAAGAATTTTCAGTTTTGCAGGAACAATAAAATAGTTAACAAATATCGTACAACAAATAAGTTAAAGACCCCTTAGCATATAAATTATACTAAGAGGTCTTTAACTTATTTATTTTTAGCAATTTTTTTATTCTCAATAAAGTTTTTAATGAAATTAAATATTACAAATCCAACTGTTATACCTAATGCACTCATATGAATTGAGTCTATGCTATGATTAAATAGAATAGAAAAACCGAATAATACGATAGATACAATAATTAAATAGCAAATAATTTCAAAAAAAGATAAAGATATTGAGCATTTAATATCGATACTGAATTCTTTGTCATTCATTACATTCATCCTTTCAATATAGTTTATTGTGTATATTATATCACTTAGAAATCATTTTATCATTACCATTGCCAATAGAATCTATTTATTCTAATAATTTTTTTAAAAAAAATATATATGTCTAAAAAATGGAGTTTCATTTGTTATATAGTTAAATAGAATAATATCTCAGCATTAATTACAAGCGTTAGAGGAGCTGTAATCGGAGTTATAGCAGGTTCTATAGTTTTAGGCTTTTCAGTAGTTTTTATAGCAAAAACGATAAAGAAGAGATGGTTAAAAGTTATAATAATTATTTCGCTAATAGCTATAGCTACTTTGATAACATATTTTACTAATGGATACCTATAGAATTATAAGAAAAAAAGAACTAGATTATCTAGTTCTTTTTTTCTTATGATTCTATAATATAATAGTTTAAATTTAAGTTTAATGCACATATTCCTTTGAAAATCTTGTATAATTATTCTATTAAAGTAAAATCATTTACAGGAGGCTACTAATTATGTTAATGTATTTGGCCATTATAGATTCAGAAAAAGATAAAAGTAAATTTGAAGAAATCTATATTAGATATAAGAAGTTGATGTTTTATGTGGCAAATCAAATTTTGAAAGATGAGTCTTTATCTGAAGATGCTGTACATAATTCATTTCTAAAAATAATAGATAATTTAAGTAAAATAGATGATGTTAAGAGTATAAAAACCAAAGGATTTGTTGTTATTATAGTAAAGAGAACTTCGATAAATATATACAATAGAAGAAAAAGAGAAGAAATAAGTGATATTAATGATGAAAATTATAAATTCAATTCCTTAGATTTATCAATTGAAAATCTAGGAGAGTATATCAATTTAGTAGAAGCTTTAAAGAAGCTTCCTCAGATAGATATACAAATAATGTTATTAAAATATAGTCATGGTTTTTCTAATAAAGAAATCTCAAAGATACTAAATATAAAAGAAGTTAATTTATACAAAAGAAATAAAAGAGCTTTAGAAAAATTAAAAAAACTTTTAGATGAAATGGAGGTGTCAGTAAATGAATAAGAATAAATTAGATATAGAAGAACTATTGTATTCTAAACTTCCTGAAATAGAAGAAAAAGTATTGAATGAGCTACCTGGTGATGAAGATATTAACCATATATTTTCACCTGAGTTTGAAACTAAAATGAATAAACTTATTAAAAAAGATAAAAAAAGGAATGAAAATACATATTATAAACACTTTAAAAAAATTGTGATTATCCTTTTAATAGTTTTAACAGGCATAATTACTATAACAACTGTAAATACTGAAGCTTTCCCAGAAAATCTAATGAGAATAATAAAAAAAATCTATAAAGAGTTTACTGATTATAATTTTATTAATCCTAATGTGGAGAAAACGTATTCCTATAAAGAGCCTAAGTACATTCCTTTTGGATATAAAGAAGTTGAGAGAGTTAAGGAAGAAGATTATCTTGTCATAACATATAAAGATAATTTAGATGATTACATAATTTATCAAACAATGCCAATGGATAGAGACATTGTATCATTAAATACTGAAGGAGCTACAATAGAAAATATTGAAATTAATAATTATTATGCTCAATATGTTGAAAAGGGTAATACACAACAATTATTATGGGATGATAAAAATAATATATACATATTATCTAAGGAACTCCAAACAAAAAAAATAACAAAAAAAGATAAGATGGAATTTATTAAAATTGCAGAAAATATTAAATAAAATTTTGCCAAACATACAGGTTATTATTTGCTATATACATGTCCAAATATTTAAGGAGGTTAATTGATGAAAGTAAAAAAAATAATTTCAATATTTTTGTATATTTCGATAATTATAATACCATTGAATCTTATTAGCTTTGCAGAAGAACTTAATTTAGTAGATATTATCTACATTGAAGAATGTCAGAAAAGTATAATACCAATCTCTGTGTATATATTAAATTGTAGTTGTAGAATCTCAGCTTCTAATGGCCCTGTAAAAATAAATGCATCTGTAGTGGGTAAATCGAGTGTAAATAAAACATCTATTATAACAAAATTACAAGAATTAAAATCTGGGCATTGGGTAGATTTAAAAACATCTTCAAAGAAAACTGGAGGAAAAACTTGTTCAGTTACAAATTCTTACTCTGTAACAAAAGGACATACATATAGAGGTGTTGCAATCATTACAGCTGGGAATGAATCTAAAATATTAATAAGTACATCTCAGAAATACTAGTATTTAAATTAATTCTAGAAAAATTTATAAATAAATGTCTAAAAATCAAATCCTTATTTGTTATATAGTTAAATAGAATAAAAAGGATGGTGTTTTATATGAAAACAAAAAAAATGAATAAGGTGTTAGCTACTACAATGATAACAACAATGTGTATTACTCCTTTTGCAAGTATTGCAAATGCGATGGGACCTGTAAATCAAGAACCTACATATATTAACACTCAAAATGAAAAAGACAATATAGCAATAGGAACTGAATATACTGTAACAAATAAAGACATGGCTGATTATTTAAAGGCTGGTGGAGTGTCAGAGAATTTATTGAAAGAAGCTGGATTTTATAGTTTAGCAAGATATAAAGAAGGAGTAAATAAAGTAGTAAAAGTAAAAGGTGGATGGGATATTTATCTTTCTCGTGAGACTCTAGATGCTATGAGATTAGGAGGTTCAGGTGTTTCTGGAAGTGTAATAACTAGATTACTTCGTGGTTTAGCATCTAAAAATGAAATTGGGATTATAGCATCAGTTATATTAAGTGCTTTGGTAGGTTCTCCAAAAGGAGGAATGATTTTCAAAATGAGACTAAAAAAAGTTACAATAGGGGTTGCTGGAGAAATAGAAGAGTACTATTGTGCATCGAAAGTATATCAATAAAATAAATAGAAATGAGTGAATTAAATGAATCATACATTTTTGAAAGAAACTTTAGTAATTTCAATTTCTTTAATAATACTTTCTGAATATGTTATTTTTGATAAATTGAAAATATCTAAAACATGGATAAAAGTAATATTAAGCATTATAATGGCCGCAATATGGATTAAAATATCACTTATCACAAATGAGTATGAATTTTTATTTAAATAAATTAAAAATAATTATGGATAGAACTATTTTTTACAGGAATTGAAACTATTAAGAATAAATATTCTTAGTGTTATGATTTTAGGTAGCATATAAATAAAAAGAACTTAACTTGATTTTTCAAAAGTACTTGATATATTGTTTTGTATACTGAGCTTCATTTTGCTTAAATGTTATCTAAAGCAAAAGGGATGTATCAAATTTTCATTTTGATACATCCCTTTTATGTATTAAAAGACTGTAAACTATTTGCGCATAAAATTAATCTAAAGAATCACTTGAGATTACATTAAAATGATTCTCAATTCCTTTGAGAAGTTCTGATGTCTTTTCATTAATTTTTATATCTGTTTCATCCAGCATTGGAATGTCAGTCTGTGGTATATCTAGTATTTTGTTACTTATTTCCAATAATGTTTCTTGTAATGATGTTAATCATTTTTAATTAAATTTGAGATATACTATTTGATTATGAGTTAAAAACGCTCTGATAAATATTCTATTTCTCTACTAAACTTATCTTCATATTTAGATATAACTTCTTCAAATTTATTAAGAAATTCATCTGATAAAATCTCATAAATTGGTAATAAAAATGTTGTTAGAGCTTTAGAGTTATTCTCTGTACAAGAACTGTCTGTATATAATTCTATATCATAAGTATCTAATAAAAATCTTAAATCTCTAAAACTTTCTATATAAAAATCCTTATCTTTAAATATATTTGTATTTTTATATGAATTACTTGCTTTATAAAGATACTTATAATTTATTAATTCTATACTTAATGTGATAACATTGATTTCATCTTCTTTCCAGCTGAAGTTAAATGTTCTATTATTAATATCTACTTGATTAATATCTTTATCTATTTTATGTTTTTCAATAAAATCACATATTATTTTATTGTTTTTTTCAGCATAATCATGAAAAAACTTATCCAATCCTTTTTTATAATCTTTCTTTTCACAACCATACTTTTGAAGCAATAGCTCCTTATCAAAAACCCATATAGAACTTATTTTCTTGCCAACATCATTATAATCACCCTTTTGTACTAGAGTTCTAAATGTTGTAACAGGCATATCAAGTAACCTAGCTGCTTCTTTTAATGATATAACATTCTCAAGTGGATTTTTCTTAAAAGCACCATTGAGCAATCCTATTTGAAAATTAGCTTTTGTTTCTAAATCATATAAATTATTTGTTAACGAATCACATACTGCTATATTTGTTTCATCACAAGCTTTTAAAATCATTTCTAATAATTTATTTTTATCAATATCATTAGTAAACAAATTAGTTATCATAACTATTTGATTTTTGTCAAAAACACCTGATTCACCTAGCCTAAAGCCTAATTCATATACTTCTCTCATTTATAAAATCTCCCTTATTCTGTTTTTATTGGTTATTTATAGATACATAATTATTATAAAAAAATTTTTTACTTAGATACATTACCATTAAGTAGCCCAATTAAAAAGTTACTTTTTACTTCTAAATCATATAAGTTGTTTCTTAATGAGTCACATACAGTTAGTTTTTGTGACATACATGCTGCTAAAATCATATGTAATAATTTATCTGTATTACAGGCTTGAAAAAATAAATTCTGAATCTGAATTATTTGAGTTGAACTAAATACACCTGATTTTCCTAATTTAAAACCTAACTCATATACATCTTCATTCATTTATATTTCCTCCTTTATATTAAGATTAATTGTATATAAGTATATTATAGTAGTGAATTAATCTAAAAACAAGTATTTATATTAATCATAGACGAAAATATTAATAATTATATTAATCATAGACATAAATAGTAGTAAAAAATATAATTAAAAGGAATATTTGGATATATCTTATATAAAAGTTAAATGTGATATTATGTGTATATACTAGTATTTAGGAGATGTAATCGGAAAAACTACATGAAAATTAGTGGAGTAGTTCAAAAATACATTTCAAAATAAGCTTTTTAATCACTTTATCTTTTTTATTATTTTTTAATAAGGAAAAATGTGATATTATATATCTTAACTAGTATTATTAGGAGGTGTAACATGGATTTAGCTGGACTTAAAGAGTTAAGACTTGAAAATGGATATACACAACAACAATTAGCTACTCACATGGGAATGAGTCAAACAACTTATAGTGATAAAGAAAAAGGAAAAACACCTTTTACAATACCAGAATTTGAGAAGTTATATAAGTTTTTAGGGAAAGAAGTATTAGAATTGTTGGATTTTCAATAAATTCTAAAAACCAACGTCTTACCGAAATATTGGTTGTGAAATATCGTTAATCATGTTATTATAAACATATGGAATAGATATAAACAAAATGTTTTACCGAAACATTGATTGCAGAATATCGGTAAAATAAAAATATCAGGGAGGCAATAACATGGAATATTTTAAAAACGTAAAGTCATTAGAGGAGTTAAAAAATACATTTAAAAAATTAGCAAGAAAGCATCATCCAGATATGGGTGGAAACGAAGAAGTAATGAAGGAAATTAATAATCAGTATGAGAGCGCCTTTCTAACATGGAAAAAAAGGTCAAAGGTTATGATAAGAGAAACTGCAAATAGTACAAGACATGAGTTTTACACTAAGTATGGTTGGAAGGGAGAAAACTATAGTAGTAACTTATCAGTTAAAGACATCGCAAAAATCATTCGAAGATATGTAAAAGAAATATATCCATCATGTAAATTTAGTGTTACAGCTACTTCATCAAGAACATGTTCAACTATAGATGTAAGTTTGATGGAAGCTCCTTTTAGCGTATTTAACAGTGGTTTAGAAAAAAATTATATTCAAGTTAATCGTTATAATATATTAGCTGATAATAGACTAAATTCTGTTGGAAAAAGCATTTTAATTGATTTGTATAATATATTAAAAAGCTATCATTATGATGATAGTGATGGGATGATAGATTATTTTAATACTAACTTTTTTATGTATCTTAATATCGGTAAATGGAACAAGCCTTTTAGAATAGTTGAAAAAACAAGCAAAGCAAAAAATGGTAGAAAATCATAAAAAAGAAGCATTACAGGGGGATAAAAGATACAGAAGAAGCTATATTGAAGCTTATCAAAGAATAAAGAATATCAAGGTGGAAGTTTGGATTTTTAAGATATAGGAAATAAACTGCAACTATTTGAATTAGTGTGTATCTCAATTCAATAAGCTTAATAAATTAATTTGAATCATCACCCAAACCACAATTTGGGTGATTTTTTAGTTTTTGTAATACTTTTTAGATATATCCATATTATACTAAGATGCATGCCTTAAGAATACTTCAATACTAATTAGTGTATTTTACTAATTAGTATTGAAGTATTAATTAGTATATGTTATTATAATAGTAATAATAAATTAATAGGAGGAGTATGTATGAACACTATTTTTGAATGTAATATTGATGAAGATATTATTGATAAATTTAAATTGTCTTTAATGTTAAACAATGATGAAAAAGAGAAAGTAATTGAAGAGCTTATGTTGCAATATATATCAGCTAGTTTTTCTAAAGCTTCTCAAGCATACAAACCAAATACAGTATCTAAAAATAACAGTTTTAATGAGGCTCTAACCATTGATACTGGGAAGGCAAATAATCGAATTCCAAAATGGGCTATAAAGTCACAACAAAATAATCATAAAATTGTAAAAGCTTTTTTTCAAGTAGAGAGTGAGTTAGGACATGTACCATTACAAAAACTAGAGGAAAGATGTAGTAATAATGAGAAATATCATTCAACTTATGTGAGGGATTTTAGAGGTAATTTCAATCAAATGAAAATTGATGCACCAAAGTCTCATGGAAAAGTATTTGAAGTTGTAGATGGAGAAGTTGTTATATGGGACTATGTAAAAGAGACATTGATGGAGTATAAACGTTATTTTATTTAATCAATAAAAGTGGAGGGAATTTGGTATAATAAAAATAACAAATATACTATTTAAGGGGGAAGAATAGTTATGTACTTTGCAAGAATTTTGTTTTTTTGTGATGATGAATTAAGTTTTGATAATTTATCTAATGAACCTATAGAATTATTTCAATATGGTAACTATACATGTCATGCTAAGTCTCAAAAACAAGCTGATAAAACAAAGATAATCATTGAATATGGTGGTTTTGAATCAAGAGAAAAGGCTGAAAGTGAAGGTATAGAGTTACTTAGGAATATTAAGTTAGAAATGTGTAAATATAATAATAAAATAAATATATCTGGTATAAGTGGTGTATTGGATTGTGCAGAAAAATCTGTTAAACCCGGAGAATTTACAGAAGAAGGACTAGATATGTTAAAGAATAAAGCAATTCGTGAAAAGAAAATATCGAAAGATACAAGAGTCCTAGGGGATGTTTTAGGATTAGAAATATATGAGGTTATATCCAGTATGAATGAAATATATTTTGTAGCTCAAGATTTGGAAATTAAATACAATATTGACTTCAAATTGAAAAGGCGAAGTTTTGAATTTGAAAATGATAAATTAGATATTGTATTATCATTTTTAAATTCAAGCTCTTTAATTAATGATAGAAGAATTCAGTTTCTGCTTAGAATTATGGCTATTGAAGTATTGGTTAGCGACAAAGAATATAATGAGAAAAATTACATAGAAATTATTAATAATATCATAAAAAATATTAGTTGTAGTGATAAATTGATGGAAAGAGTAAAAAATGATATTGGCCAATTAAAGATTAAAAGCATTGGAAAAAAATGCAAAGAATTAATTGAACAACATTGTGGAGATAAAACGTATTTTGGGCTAGATGTGTCAAAGTTTTTTAATAATTGTTATAAAATGCGAAGTGAGCTTGTTCATTCTGGGAAGATAGATATTATGGAATTGGAGAAATATAATGAACCACTAAAACAATTAGTTATTGATTTAATTGAAAGTTTTTCTACCCATACTATGCACTAAAGCATAATAAAAATTTATAAATTTAATCTTACAAGGGAGAATACTATGAAAGTTAAAGAAATAATTTTTGATAGCTCTAGTGAAGCAACTCTTCATAAACATTTACAATCATTATGGGATAATAAAGTATTAGTATTAACACATATACCTGTAAAGGATGTTATAGATATATATGATAAAGATGCTAATTTAACATCATCTGAAAGAGATAATTTTTTATCTAAATCAAATTTTGATTTTGTAATAACAAGTAAAGAATCTGATAATTATGGAAAAACTTTACTTGTTATTGAATTTGATGGAATAGGATGTGGATATTCATATGATGGGATTTATCACCAAGTAAACTTTGTAAATAATGATAAATATCGAAAACTAAAAATGGATTGTAAAATAAAAATCTGTGAACAATCAGGACTGCCTTTAATTGTTATATCTTGGGATGAAATAAATAAGTTTTTCACTGATGAAGGCTTTACTATTATTGATGGTATTATAGGTGAAATTCTTTTTGACAGTGAGTTTGATAAAGTAGTTTCAGAAAATATTTCTACAGTATTTGAAGCATTAGACTATACATTGGATAGGGAAGATGAAAGAAATATTATAGATTCCGCTATTGCCAATTATGAAGTACAAGCTATGTGTAATGTTAATCCAATAGCAAAAAGATGTTCAGAGTTGTATGATAAAGTGCTAAATGAAAAGCTAATTGGTGTGCATGGTTTTTCATCAATATATGATAATAATTTAAAAGGTTATGAATACTTTGCTTACTTAAATAATGCTAATAAAGATTTATTATCTGAAAAGGTTGTTATTAGAGAAGTAAATTGTATAGAAGCTACAACTTTTCATGTAGCTAAAGATTTAGCTGAGTTACTTCTTTGGAAAAAAGTACTTGAGGTTACTAATAAATAGCTTTAATGTTATGAAACAATACTGCAACTTTAAGATATTAATAAAAAAGAAATAGTAAAAATAACATATAGAAAGGGGATTGAGCTTAAAATTTGATTAGAAAAAATCAATTTTGAGACAATCTCTTTTCTTATGGTTTAAATGTTTCTATTTATATTATATTTGTATGGAAATCATTTTTTACAGGACCATATACTCTAATAAGAGATGATTTGTAAATAAGTACTTTAGTATCTATTTTAAAAACTTCAAGCTCCTGGTTAAACTTACCACTCTCTATATCTTTTCGTATTGTTGAAGATGATTTACCAAACATTATAGAAGCTTCTTTTATGCTTAAAATTCTTCCTTGATTAATTAGATTAGGAATAGAACTATTATAGTTAAGTGCAGCTAATATTCCAATTAGAATCTTTTGACTAGATTTAATAAAAGTATTTTCATTTGAATATTCTTCTAAAATAGAATCAGGTAATTGTTCATCTAAACTTGAACAACATTTTTTAATTGATTCTAATATAGTATTTTTATCTTCTTTTTTTAAACTTGCCCAAAATTCATATATAGGTAATTTTCTTTCTTTATCCTTGTCCCCTAATTTGTATCCAAAATCATATAAATCCATAATCTATCACTCCTTTATATTTTAATATCTTATATGTGTATGATAATACAAAAGGTTCAATAAATCAATATAAATGCTATAAAAATAAGTATTAATATAAAAATATTGAATAAAATGGATTAAATTAGGCATTAAATAACTTTTATGAATCAATTAATTTGTATTTCAAATATTACTTAATGTAGCACATCGATTTAATAGAGAGGAAAGTTTTTAAAAAGTCTATACCTTTTTTCATGTGTCAATAAAACATTATTTTTCTAATTAAAGTAAAAGGATTTTGCTATAAATCATTAAAAAATAAAGTGAAAATAGAATCGTCTTGAAGGTAATGTAACTATTTAATATAATTATAGAAACACAAGATATATAGTTAAGCTATTTCATCATTGCCATTTTCTCTATAACTAAAGTAAAGATGCTTATTAGGTTGTGTAGTTTAGTATCAATATCATAACCTTTCAAAAGTTCTATGCACAGTTTAGCTTATCAAATGCACTTTTTCATTATATTTCTACAGTTACTACTTATATAAACCTACAATAGAGATTAATTAGAATGAAAAGATATTTTATCTGTAATATATGCAAACTTTTTAAAAAATATTGAAAAGTATATACAAATTTGTATTAGTTGATACAAAGCTATGGTTATTCTACATTTTTAATATATAAAAGGAATCAGCGTCTAAAGATGTAATTATATATAAGTAGGGAGGGGTTATCCCTCTCTTTTTTAAATTATTTTTTATTTGACAGAAAAGAATTAATTTAATTATTTCTAATGAGCGATTATTAAAAAAGCTCCAGGCACGATAATATACAACATGTTTTATATGAATTCAAGCTAGTATTGATAGAATTGAATTTCATAAATAAGCTCATTAAGAAAATAGGCTAAGGCAAATAATCTTAGTTAAATATATAAAATTTATTGATTTTACAAAAAGGTGGCATATTAATATGATACAAGAGTCGAAAATAGTAAGAGGTAACTATAGTGTAGAGGAATTATTAAAAAAATATAAAAAAAATGTTACAGACGAAATAGAATTTATAACCAAATTTGGAATGTTAAATACTAAAGATTGGTCATATATTATCATTTGCTATGTTATAGAAAATGAGGATAACTGTTTTAAGCTAGTAAAGTACTCTGGTTCGAGTGCTTTTGCAATATGTAAAAATATTTTAGGGTTTGACTTTAAAAAAAAGGCAAAAGCAAGTAGATTATCTAAGCTGAGGTTACTTATAGAGTATGAAAAAGCGTATAGCAATAATGGTTTGAGCTATTATAACAGAACTATCATAAATAAAAAGGATGAAAAAATAGAAGATATAATAGAAAAATATGGTTTATCAGTAAGAAATACAAAATTTAAAAATAATAATAGAGCATTAATAATTGGAAATAAATTAAAATACATAACTTTAATATTTAGAGTGAAACCCAATACATATGTTGTAGCGATGTATACTTTTACAGAAAAAAGCGTTTATCATATAATAACAAATTTATTGGGTTATAATTTCAATGAAAATATAGATAGAGTAAAAAATGAAAAAGTAAAATTACTCATAAATGTTATAACTTGTTTAAATAATCCAGAATTAAAGTAAAAATAACCAAAATACTATTTGATTTAAAAAGTGTATATATGATGAAAACAAAAAAGGTTTTTATGATATATAAAAAATAATATCAAATGGATGGTGATAAAAGTTGTATAAGGTAAATGAAAACTGGAGCAAAGAATTTATTATTTTTATGAATAATATAGGTTTAACATCTTATGGGTATAATGCAGAAAATAAAAGTGTAATAAGTGCAAATGGTTATGAAAATGATACTTTCAAGATAAAACCTTATGAATATGATAAATATATAAATAAAAAAGAATGTAACTTTTTGTATAAACCTCTTAATATAGAAATTTTTTGGTACAAATATCCTTTCAGAATAGCATATAGTAATAAAAAAATTTCCTATGAGTATTTTAAAACTATTTTAAAAAAATGTTTAGAAAGTACAAAATAAAATATAAAAAATATAAAAAACTTCTTTAATAATAAAAAAAGTATTAAGGTATCAAATAAAAAAGAGGTGTAATATGAAAAAGAATATACAGAATATTATTTATGAGAACAAAAATATTTATAAAAATGGATTTTATGTAAATTCTAATGGCAAAAAAGTAAATTTAAAAAGAGAATTACATGAATGTATTAAAAACACAGAAACAATTTATAGGGAATCTGACATAAAGATAGTAAGAATACCTGAGTATTACAGAGTTAAAGATAATTTAATAAAAAGTGATGTCATTGATTTTATTATTTCATTAAATAAAGAAACTTCTGATATAGTAGCTTTAAATTTTGCTAATGGGATAGTTCCTGGTGGTGGATACATAACTGGAGCAACAGCACAAGAAGAATGTATATGCAGAGGAAGCTTATTGTATAGTTGTCTAATAAATAATACAGATATGTATGAAGAAAATAGAAGGCTAGGCAGCTCACTTAGTACAGATACAATGATATATTCTCCAAAAGTTCCAATTATAAGAAATAGTAATGGAGAGTTATTAGAAGAAGCTTCTTATTGCTCTTTTATAAGTTCTTCAGCACCAAATAGATGGAGTTGTATAACTGAAGGTCTAACTGAAAATGAAATAAACATTGTATTAAAAAGAAGAATAGAAAAAATAGTTAAATTAGCTGTTAGTAAAAACCCTAAATATATAATTTTAGGGGCATATGGATGTGGAGTTTTTGCAAATTCAAGGGAAGATGTGTATCCATATTTTGAAGAATATATAAATAGATATGTGAAATTTAATGAAATAAAAGTTCTGTTTATAGATAATAAGCTATAAAAATTTGGATTTATGAAGGAAATCAATATATTACTTGTGTTTTTGTATAACATATTAAAATTAATCTTTTTTTCTATTTTTAATAAATTATTGATAAACAAATAAACTAAAAAATTTAAATATCTCCTTGAAGGGAGGTGATAAATACATGCATATATAGTTATTTTAAAGTGAGGATGGCTGTTAGTTATAATAAACAGCATGAGGGAGGCTTTAATATGATTAAAAATATAGAAAATTATCATCTACATCAAGGCGATTGTCTGGAAATAATGAAAGATATTGAAGATGAGGCAATTGACCTAATACTTTGTGACTTACCATATAACATGACGGCATGTAAATGGGACAAAATGATAGACTTAGAAAAATTATGGGAACAATATCATAGAATAATAAAACCTAATGGTGCAATAGTTTTGTTTTCAGCACAGCCATTTACGACTCAGCTGATTCATTCAAATCTAAAGAACTATAGGTATTCTTGGTATTGGGTGAAAAATAGAGCTACAGGATTTAGTTTTGCAAAATATCAGCCAATGAGAAAAGTTGAAGATATAAATGTATTTTACAAAAAAGCGCCACTGTATGTACCACAAGGCTTAAGAAAACTTGATAAACCATTTAAGAAAATTAGAAAAAACAGAAGAGAAGGAGATATATATGGTTCTGGTTTATGCAATGAGCATTTTGTTGAATATACCAACTATCCTAATAATGTTCTTTATTTTGATAAAGAAGTTAATGGGATTCATCCTTGTCAGAAACCTTTAGATTTACTGCAATATCTAATAAATACATATACACGTGAGGGTGAACTTGTTTTAGATAATTGTTTTGGTTCTGGTCAAACAGGAGTGGCATGTGCGACAACAAAGAGACGTTTTATAGGAATTGAAAAGGGTGAAAAAATATTTAAATCAGGAAGTGATTTAATAACAAGAGCTTATAACAACAATAGATAATATGACTATAGAAGTTATCCTTACTTAAATAATATATTTGTAACTAAAACAATGACAGAATATAAAAAGATTTTATGAAATATAGATTTAAACATTAATTTTTTAGAAAATGAGATTATAATAATGTAGCAACTAAAACACAGTATGAACTTTAAAATGACAGGAGGAATACCATGAGATGGATTAAATGGTACTCTATTATATGTATAAGTATATTTTTAATAATAGGCTTATTCATATTAATAGATTCTAATAAAGTTCAGACTGTAACAACAAGAAAAGCATTTTATTTGGTGGAATCTAAAGTCCCAAATGAAGCTAAATATCAAGGATATAAGAAAAATCAGATAAATGGAACTACAACTATTTATTATAGTTATGATGATGCAGTTCATACAGTAAGATTATCTCATCCTGAAAATAATTCTACTAGAGAAATTAATTGGGATGAGGTTATAAATATAAAATTTGATTAAATTAGGTTAATTAACCTTAATTTGGAGGGAGAAATTAAAATGAAAAAGATAAGAGTATTTGAAGCATTCAGTGGTTATGGAAGCCAATCTATTGCATTAAGAAATATAGGTGTAGATTTTGAAGTGGTTGCAATAAGTGAAATAGATAAATATGCTATACAGTAACATATGGCTGCGTATGTAGAGTAATCTGCATAGGACACAGACTTAATTGCAGGTAATGTCTAAAGCCTTACACCACAATACAAGAGAAATCATTGTATGATGGTACGAAAGTAGAAAAAACGTAAGGATGAATATAAGGTTAAAACCTAAGTATTCTAAACAATGACTGTTCATGCAGGGAAGTTCCTAAATCAAATGACATGGAAAACCTTCAACGACTATCTTTAAAAGAGTAAAGCCACAAACTATCGGTGGAAGAAAAAGTCTGCCCCAATTGTATTGGGTGAAGAAATAGTCTTTGCACTTCTGAAAGGAAGTGGCTATTAGAGTGATCGAAATAGCATTTATGAAGTAGTGCTCATAAATAAAAAGTATAGGCTTTATATATGTTTTTAAGTAATATTTATATATGTTTTTAAGATGCTAGTTCAGCTACTATATTTCAAAGTAAGATTAAATATATGACTAGTTATAATGAGGGTAAAAAGAGGATTAAATGTTTACATAAAAATTATGGTAATTTCAATTTTGGAAGCTACTATAGTAATAAAAGCTGAAATACGTCAATAGCTAAATTCAATTGTAAAGTTTATACATCAGGCGTATAAAGCTATTCATGGGGAAGTAAACAATTTAGGTGATATAAGTAAAATAGATATTGAAAATATACCTAATCATGACTTATTAACTTATTCTTTCCCTTGTACTGACATATCAGTTGCAGGTAGAATGGAAGGATTATCTAAAGGCAGTGGAACTAGGAGTGGATTATTATGGGAGTGCGAGAAGATTATAAATCATTGCAAACCTAAGTATCTGCTAATGGAAAATGTCAAAAATTTAGTTAGTAAAAAGTTTAAACCAGATTTTGATAAATGGGTAAAATGGTTAGAAGAGCAAGGATATAAAAATTATTGGGATATACTAAACTCTAAAGATTACAAAATCCCACAAAATAGAGAACGTGTATTTCTGATAAGTATACTTGGGGAAGATAGAGAATATGAATTCCCAAAAAAATTACCATTAGAAAATAACATAACAGATATTCTGGAAGAAAATGTACCTGATAAATATTATTTATCAGATATATTAGTTAATAGATTTATACCTAATAAAAGCTTCTTAGAAGATAAAATAAATAAGAAATTTAATATACCAAAAGAGAAAAGTATACAAGCTGGATTCATCCAGAAAAGTGAAGGTGGAATAAAACATCAAAGTAATATAGTAATGAATGCTGATTATATTTCACGTACACTTACAGCTGGAGATTATAAAGCTCCACCAATGATAATTGAAAAAAATAACCTATTTTGTGAATATAGATATGATGAAGGCATTAGGTTATTTGATAAAAATATTTGTGGTACACTTACAGCTGGATGTTCTGGTAGAAAAGGAGTATTAGAGTATAGTGATATTTTTAGAATAAGAAAGCTCACTGCTACTGAATGTTTTAGACTTATGGGTATGAATGATAAAGATATTCAAGCAATTCAAGAAGCTGGAATAAGTTTAACACAACAATATAAAATGGCAGGAAACTCAATCGTAATTACTGTACTAGAAGAGATATTTAGAAATCTATTTTTATTGTAAATAAAGGTTAAAAGCAGGATAAATACATGCTGATGCATATTATCATATATTTATCATCAAGATGTTGTCCTGGTCTTTTTAGATAATAAAATTAAAAGCTGATGCTTGTATTATATAAGTATCAGCTTTTTTATTATATTATATAAACTGTAGAAATAAAAAGATAGCTCAGGCATATAACCATTACTAAGATTAGGAATACATAACAAAGTTTTTTACTCATATTGATTCTTCTCCTTATAAATAATCTGTAGGCTTATTATATAGAATCTTATAGGCAAAACAAAGATTTTCTAATTCTTATACAGAAAATGAATAAATTTTATTTTTTTCAAAAAAAGGATTGCATTATTTTTTTCTTTTACAATATTTTTTTTGTTAATAAAAATGTTTTCGAAACTATTTGACTGATATGTTTTTGCAGTCTATAATGTGACTGAAGATAAATAAAATTAAAAAATTATTAATAAAAACTTTTGTCTTTAGAGAAAAAATTGAATTAATATATTATTTGCAAATGATATGGAAAGAGAACTTAAAAGTAATTGAATAGATTAATTTAAAGGGAGAGATATATATGAAAACAATTAATAATAAAAAATTTAATAATGAAGAAATGGAAATAATAGATGCTTTATTAGAAGGAAAGTTTATTGATTCAAATGCTATACATGTAAAAAGCTTTGATGATTTAAAAGGGGATAATTCTATTATAAAACTTGATGAAGATACTTCACAATCAATTGAAAAGAACTTAGCTATTAGTTATATTAAAGAAGTTTATGACCTTGATTTATTTCAGATAGAAGATTTAGACCTTTATTTTGATATAAAAAAATTTACTAATGATTTTAAATTTAAAAGTATAGATTTGGCAAAGAAATATATAGAAGAAAATGGAGGCTTTTACAAATTAGATAAGGAAACACTTTCTAAGTATTTTGATTATACAGCTTTTGGAGAGGATATATTATTTAGAGGAACATATATTTCATCAAATAACATTGCAGTAATACCAATATTTGAAATGGAAGATTAGATATAGATATAAAAAAATAGAATAATAATTATAAAAAAGAGGAATCAATTTAATCCTCTTTTTTTAGATTATATAGTTGCTATTTTCTTCTTCTAAAAAGTTTTACTATTTCTATATATTTATTTACTATCTAGACCTATATGTTCTAAGTAAACGATATATTCCTTATACACCAAGTTCTCTAGCTTTTACATTTATCTGCAACACTTTTTGACATTCTAATCTATATGCCTTTAATTCTTCAATGTAGCCTTCAAATCATAATATAAGATTATGTTTTAATTAACTTACCTATAAAAGTTTCTACCCGTTCTTTGAGTAATTTTAGATATTGAATTTAAGTCTTTTCTTTACTATAGTTGTATATCTATTACAAAATTAACTTTCATTTTTTATGCAATCATAGGATGTATTTATAAAGTTTTCAATGTACCTATATTGTTGTTTAATATAAGCATCATTTTCATTGCCACCATCAGCAAACCAATTAGTTATCCTTCTATCTACATCTTCTAATATGATAAAAGGGATATTATACTTCTTTAGTGCATCATTTAATTGTTGGATATTATTTATATGAACTTTATTTTCCATATTCAAATCAACCTTTCTAAGTTAAAGTAAGTCTATTATATTATTTATTATAAAAGTTTGTTTAAGCTAATATCTAGTTCTTATTATATTATACAACTATAAATCACTTCCTGATTTACCTTTTATCAAGGTTAATCTACATTTTTAAATTTTTCTTTTTGACTCTTTTTTATAATTTCATCTAGTTCATCACTTGTATATTGTGTAAAAGTTTCATTAAAATTATGGAATTTAGTTTTCTTATACACAATATTGTTGTTGTCCTGTCCCTTTTTATTTCTTTGTAAAGCTTTTTCTTTACTTTTATTCAGGTCAGCTAAGCTTTTTATATCTTCTTCATACCAATTTTTCACAATCCCATTTATATAGGCTATACTTGGTGATGCTATATTTTTACTTTTAGAACATGCTTCTATGATTATATCTATGTTCATATTAAATTTATCTAACCAGGTATCCATGATTTCTTTTTCAACTCTAGTTGGAATTCTGTAAAATCCAAGTTCATTAAATATAGTTTTATATAACTTAAAACGATTTTCTTTATCTGAGAAACTATTTTTAACATCTTCTAGGGTATGTAAATTTGAGTCATACCATCCTTTAATTATGCTTTCGATATATCTTGCAGGTTTAGGGACACCATTTTTTTTCTTAGCATATTCATAAGCAAATATTATTAAATCTGTTGTAACATTAAATTTATCAATTATGTTCAAAATAGTTTTTTTCTCACTAGGTTCAAGTGCCCTGTTAGATATTTTTTTGATTTCTATAAACATATTTTTAATTTCTTGATTCTCAGTTTCGAGTAAGTCTTCACTAAGCTCTTGTTTTAATTTAGGGGTATTATTGAGCATATTGTTAATATAAAAGCTTTTTAAATCTAAAAACTCTATTGAATAGTTAAGATTGTATTCATCATTGTCATTGTGTATTTTTATAATTTTCTTTTCTTCCCAAAACTTCCAAGCATTTAAGACATCAGATAGGGGGATATTCAAGTTTTTAGATATAGAACTATTATTGAAATTAGGGTTAGAGCTTCCATCACATGCTTGTCTATAACCTAATAAATAAATCTTAACATATAATCCATCAGCCATTGGCATAAATATATCTATAAAAATATTTGGAATAGTAGTTTCACCCAAATTTATTTCATTATTTTCTTTAAAAAACATATTGTCACCTCAAAATTGCATTTTATGATTTACTACTTATACTTTTTATAACTTATTATTAAGAGAAAATAAAGTATTGAAATTTATTAAATAATGTATTACAAGTTTTAGCTTGAATAATTAACGTAAAAAAAGAGTCCTTGAAAATTTTCTAAAAAGACTCTTCTTATATATATTTAACTATAAAAGATTATTTGGTTTTACTTCAGCTCTTTTAAAAGCGTTTTAGCACGTTTTCATATTGTTTATAGTATTTAAATACATCTTTAATATTCTCTATTAGCTTTAAAGATATTTGCAAAGCTATAGTTCTCAGGGCTTATAAATTCACAATCATCCATAATCCTGATTTTAGAACGCCTTGTAATATTATCACTATCTTTATAGACTATACATTTAGGAGTTCTTCTGATAACAAATATGACAGATATACAGTTACTGTCGCATATAGATTTTGAATAATAAGCTTTATTTACCATAAATTTTATCATCTGTAATATCTCCTTTAATTGTTTATTAGATAGATTATACAACACAATTAAAGATAGAAGGGAATAAAAATAAAGCTTTTTAAAAAGTCAAGTCAAAACAGATTGAAAGAGAATTTATTTTTTTAGTAATGAGTTTATATCAATGTCTAATGCATTTAAATATTTTATTAAAGTAGTTAAAGTTGGTTTTTCAATCAATGTTTCTATTCTTGAAATAGATTGTTGAGTCAAACCAGTTAACTTAGATAATTCTTTTTGAGTTATTCCTTTTCTTTTTCTATAATTAACTAAATTTATTATAAATTTGCGTTCTATTCTAATAGCATCAATAAGCTTTCCATCAAGATTAAAGTTGCTAACTAAATCATTTAAATT
This sequence comes from Clostridioides sp. GD02377, assembly GCF_045899875.1. NCBI lineage: Bacteria > Bacillati > Bacillota > Clostridia > Peptostreptococcales > Peptostreptococcaceae > Clostridioides > Clostridioides sp. GD02377. The sequence continues at coordinate 169,707 of NZ_JBJODA010000008.1, read as the reverse complement.
TTCTTTTGTAACAACAACAAACTCATCCATATTAATACCTCCAGAAGCCTTTTAATATATATTATATCTATTTTAACTTATAAAACAAGCTTGATACTGTGCTAATTAGTATTATTTTCATAGATGCTATCAATATTGATAATAAATTTAGATTAGAAGAGATAAAGCGTCGATAATAAGGTGATGAAAAAGATATGATAAATGTAATCAAGAGTATATAATAATTTTAGAGGTGATAACAAAATGACTTGGGATGAACTGAAGAAAAGAGATGTACAATATATAGTTAAATATATTAATGATGAGTTGGTAAGTGGAAAAAGTCTTATAAAGATTTCATCAGAAGTTCAAACATCAGAAAGTAGTATTAGGAAATATCTCAAGAAACGATGTTATAAGAGAATTAATAATCGTTTTGTATATGTCAATGAAGAAGGTATGCAAAAAGTATCTGAAGATGATGAATCAACTCAAGTAGAAATTGTAAGTCCAGAAAAAAAATCTAATACTCAAAAGAAATTACTACTCTTAGCAGATAATTATAATGAAATAATTGAAATGATAAATTGGTATAATAACTTAGAAAATAGAAATATAGATGGACAGTATATACAACCCAAAGATATAAAAATCGATTTACCTTCAAAAAATGCTAAGAGAACAACTATTAGGATAATTGAAGAAGTAGTTGACCTATTTGATGAGTTCTGTAAAGAACATTCTGAGTTTACTAAAACTGATTTGATGAGTATGGCTTTATTGGAATATGTGAATAAATATTGTGAAGAAAGCCAAATGGAAGTGTAAATATTAATAAGGTGGATGTCTTAAGTTTTTATTTTGAGACATCCACCTTATTTTAGAATTATATAATTTTCATGAATTCAGAAAAGTTATTTTCTATCAGTATTTCACATGTAATCTGAAGTACTTGTACAAATAGTTCAGCATTAAAACTTTTATAATCTGCGATATATTCAACTTGAACCCCTATTTCATTTCTATCATTAATAAAATATTTACTACCTTGATGTTTCAAATTTAAATTATTTATCAACTGCAGTACTTTTTCTTTTCTAGATACATTCTTTAAAGTGGCAAAATATATTGCTTATTATTTTACTTATTAAAAGGGCTTATATTATAGAGCATTATAACATATAGATAATTTAATCTTCTGTTTTTAACTTAATATTATAAATTATTTTATTATTAAAAATGTCTAATATATTTTAAAACAGTATTGAAAATATATGGGCATATTATGTTATTGAAAATATAAAGATACAATGGGAAAATTATTAGTTTAATTAAAAGATTATTGTTTTTTTTAAAAAAGTAAGTATATAAGTTATTTTTTTTATAGTGTTTTCCTTTATACCTATTAAATATCCTCATCTTTTTTATTTTCAAGTTTTTATTTTTCATATTTACTTCTCCTTATGTTGTATTAACCATAAAAACTTTTCTTTTATAGTTAATAGACATAAAAGATATTATCTAGATATATATTAAAAATATATCTGTTATAAATGTTTGTATCATATATATACATGTCTTTTATACTTACAATATATTCAAAAATATATCTGTTATAGATGTTCATATTATTATATATACATGTTTTTATACTTATAATGTATTTGAATATATATCTGTTATACATGTGTACATCCCTGTATCAAGTTAAATATACAAAGTAATATTCTTTTTATAATATGGACTGTATGATATAATGAAAAAATAAGGATGTATAATTATTATGTCTTGTTTTCCATATTAAGTGGTAGAACTTTTAATTCACTGTTTTAGTGAGAAGATGTTCGAGTGTCCAACTTTCGCACATATCCTTTTCAGTTATATATAAGAAGCTTAACAGAGAGACAATAATATATTTGCGGATATATTATGAAGTAAAAAGAAGGATGCCAAAATTGCACGCTCTGTTATTATAGAAGATTCAGGTGTCATTGACAAAGTCTCTTTTATCAAAAGTATAAAACAAGTTAATAACTAGAAGTTCTACTATCAAAAGGGGGTTGTCGTGCTAGAAAATAGCGCTACGCCCTTTTTTATTTTTAATTATATTTTAATATCTTCCCTATTATCTAATCTTTTGAGCTTTTTACATATCAATAGAATCTAATTGCTTATTTAAGTTTTATTTTAAATTAATCCTAATTTTGAAAAATTGACTATTGACTATATGAATTTAATATTATATTCAAATTAATCAATAATTTTAATTAAATATTTAATAAAAAATATTAAATATTTATCTTGAAGTATTAAATAAAATGGATTATAGTAAATTTATAAATAAGTGAGGGGAGAAAAATATGAAAAATATAAGTAATCAAGAAATGGAAAACTACATAAAAGATATAAAGAAAAAAGGTTGTAACCTAGAAAATATAAAATATTGTTTTTATATTGATAATGAAAAATTAAATTTTAGAGAGCTGTCTAATAAAGATTTTTATTCTGATATAAAAAAGTATGATAATTTGATATTTCTTGAAACCATCATAAAGAAATATTTATGCAATGAATATACATTGCATAAAGTTGTACCTCTATGTTGTGACCTGATAAATTATATGATTGACAATTATAATAAAGGTAAAGAATTATATGATAGCAAAATAAATAATTTTATAGAGTTGATGAAAAGCTTAAAAGGTAGGGAATTAAGTATTTCAGAAATGAATGAAAATATTATAAAGTTTTACAAACAATATTTAAGAACATTTGAAGGGAATATAAAAAAGGTATCTGAAGATATGAGTCATACACTAAAAGTACACACTTATGTTTTTGGGAAAAATAGTGAAATTAGTATAGATATTAGTTTTTATATTATTAATGAAGTCTCAGTTGAGGATGATTATAAGATTAAAATAATAGAAATAAAAATATAAGTTTATAAAATTAAAGTGGGGGATAGAATATGAAATTGCTTAAATATATAAGTATTTTAATTATAATTTGTGGTTTGATATTAGGATATAATGTAATTGTGTATGCAAATAAACCAGAAACAATTGCTACAAAATGTGCTTTAGAGTTAGTTAGTCAAAATGTACCATGTGAAGCTAAGTATCAAGGAGATAATAAAAATCAAATAGAGGGTATAACTACTCTTTATTATTCTTATAAAAATGCAACTCATATTGTAAAGTTATATCACACAGAAAATAATCTAAATAGAAAAATAAATTGGAATGAGGTCTTGAAAATAGAATATGAATAGATATTTTAGGATTTTGTTAATTCATAAATCCGAATTTAAAATATTATTAATAATAAAAGCTACTAAATTGATGATTAAAGGTTAATTTAGTAGCTTTTATTACTTGATTATATATAAGTTTATTACTCTTCAAAATCATTTTCAACAAGACTGACTTTTATACCCAATATGTTGCATGAACTTAAAAAGTTCGAAAAGGGCAAACCAGTATCTTGAATATCTTGATTTGATATATTCATATATAGATTTTCTTTTTCACAGATAATACTATAATTTAAAATCTTTATTATATTTAAAACTTCAATAAGAGTTATACTAGTACTACCAAGTTTTCTAGTAAAATTAAAGTAACTACAATCATCACCAGTGAGTTCATTTAACCTATCATTTAAAGTCCCAATAGACATTTCTTTAAACAATAGGATACTTTTTATCTCATTTTTAAAATTCATTTAAACACCTCTTTTCTTGTTTATTATATCATTTTTAAGTAGATTTTTAATGAAAGAAAGTAAATATATAAGCAAAAGAATTAAGTATTTACATAAAGTAAATAAATAATACACCATATTATGTATAACAACAAAACTAGTTTTATTTTTTTATATAATATATAATAAAGATATAAATTTGTATCAAAAAATAAGACTTTTTATGTATATTATTTAAACTATCCTAATTCTTTGCCTTAAGGTAGTGTTTTTAATATTTATTTTATTTGGAGGATGTTAAATGGAATTATTTATGAAAGAAATAGAAGATGAGAGATACAAACAGCTAATGGAAGAAACTACATCACAGATAAATGATATTTGTGTATATGGACAATATTTACTAGACCTAATAAATACAAGTGAGAATAACAAATACTCTGATACAATCATACTGTTTTTGTTTAGAGAATTGTTAGAAACTGCTGATGGCATTATGTCATTATTAAAAGGTTCATCTATAAATATATCAACTATATTATTTAGAAATATGTTTGAACTTTCGTTAAGCATAAATTATATATTTTTAGATGAAGATATGATAGAAAAAAGGGCTTTGTCTTATGAAGTTAATAGTATACATGAAAGAATTGCTATGTATGAAAAACTTAATACAGAGAATGAGGAACATGAAAATTTCAGAAGGATAATAGGAGAGGATATAATTAATACTTTTGATTCTGAGAGATTGAACTCAGCTACTGAAAATTTAAGGAGCATGTTTGAAAAGTATCCTGAGTATAGTGTTGTTGATGAAGATAGAACTAGAAAAAAAGATGAAATTAATTTAAGGAGAAGACAACGGGGGTTTTCAGATTTAGACCCTAAATGGTATCAAATATATAGTGAGGCCTCCAACATAAGAAGATTAAGTAAGTTATTAGATATGGAAAGATACTATTTAATTTTATATAATCAATGGTCTAATAAAGTGCATGGAGGGGCAGCTATGAGTGGCTTTAGAATTGTTGATAATGAACCCGTAATATTAAACCCTAAAGTTCCTGAAAGTTCTAAAGATATTCCAGAAAAGCTTGAACTTCTGCAAACATTCATGAGTGATTGTTATAGGCATATATGTAAATATTTTTTAACTGATGATGATTGTCAAAACATGGGTATATGGCACTTTAGTATGAGAGAAAAAGAATCTGAGATAAGAGAGCATTGGAGTAAGATTGAATTTAAATATGAAAATTAATTGCTTAGATTTAAAATAAACAACTGAAAATTAGTTAAGACATGGTAACGATTTTATTAATAAAAAAAGGACTTATATTTTATAAGTCCTTTTTACATGTATTTTAAAAAAGATATATAGTTTATAGGGAATATCTAACATAGAAAAAAGGAGTTATAATTATAAGTGATAGATGGTAAGAAAGCATATTTAATAGATATATGAAGAGGTGATATATATGGAAAGTATAAAAACTTACTTAAGATATACAAAAAATATGAAAAGGTGATTGCTGTAAGAATGTTTTTCATAATATTATTGATTTTGGATGTATATGTACTAAACTTATAGTAAAAGCATACAAAGTTATATAAACTAAAATAGAACAGAAAGGGTACTTATGAAAACAAGTGAGAAAGAATTGCATAAATCAAGAATAGCTTTTGCGATACTTAAAGATAAAATTATATATTTAGCCAATAGCGAGATGAGTCATAAAGAATGGTTAATAACTTCTAAGCTTATTGAGGAAAAAGAATTTAATGAGATTATTAGAGGCTATATAAAACATAATAATATTTATTTTTATAAAGGAGATTTTTTAACAGATAAAAGTGTTGAAAATAGTGCTTTAGAATATTGTTTTAAAATACATAAAGAAAATAATTTGAAGTTTCCAGCTAAAATATATTGTGGTATGCAAAAAGGAAAAATCGGAATTGAATGGAAACCAAAAAAATTATTAAAGATTATAACTACATTGTAATACCTTTATCATACTTTTTTTCCATTAGATAAAATATGAAAGAACCTGAAAATTTTCTAGGTTCTTTTATACTTTAATAAATATAATTAATGGTTATCTTTAAGTGTGAAAACACAAGTAAATTCACAGTTAAGTTTTTTTGCTATCTCTAAAAGTTCTTTTTCAGAAAAATTATTTTTTCTAAATCTATTTGTTAGCATTTGAGGAGTTATGCCTAAACTTTTTGCTAATTCACATTGCCTAATATCCTTTTGTATAAGAATATTTTTAATTTTTTTTGCTGCTGAAATATACATTTTAAACCTCCAGTTAATTTAATTATTTTGAGTGAAGTATTAACTATAAAATAGTTTCAAAGATAAAGAAATCATTTTTAGTCTTTGGTTATTCAACGTATCTTTATATTTTTTTATATGAAATGATATTTCAAGGATTTAGCTTCTTAGCTATTTCATAAACTAATTCCTCTGGTGTGGGTGTCTTATCTTCAAAAGCTTTTTTAATCCATTTTTGCTTTTGTAAATCTGGATGTTTTTTTATAAACTCAATTGTATTAGCTATTTTTTTTATAACTTCATCTTCAGATATACCTCTTTTATTGGCAACCTCTTTAATTAGCTCTTCAGTTTCTTTTTCATAGTCAGTCATAACTACACCTCTTTTAATCAAAATAAATCCAGATTGAAATATATTACATGTAAATTTCATTTATACAGATTATTATATTACACTCTGTAGATGGTTACAATATAAAAAGCAGAAAGGAGGTATGATTGTGGAAGTAGATTATAAAGCTTTAGGAAAAAGAATTAAAATTGCGAGAATTAAGAAAAGCATAACTCAAGAAGCAGTTTCAGAAAAAATAGATATAACACCATCTCACATGAGCAATATTGAAACTGCAAAAACTAAAGTAAGTTTACCTGTATTAATTAATATTGCTAATGTTCTTTCTGTTACAGTAGATGAATTATTATGTGATAATATACTATCTTCTAAAATTATATTTGAAAGAGAAGCTGAAGAAATATTCAATGACTGCGATGAATATGAAGTGAGGATGCTTGTAAATATCTTGAAATATATGAAAGAAGTAATACGTGAGGATAGAGAAGTAAGAAAGCAGTTTAATCATCTTTTTTAATTAAAAGATATATCTGGATATGTATAATTATTATTAATAAAAGAAGCTACAAGATAACAATTCTTGTAGCTTTAATTATAATATAATTTAACTGAAATGTTTGTAACACATCTAATTTAGAAAATCCTAAAAAGCTGATAATAACTACTACTATAAGATTAGCTTTATTGTTTATACTGCCTCTTATACTATCTTCAGATGCAAGTGAATTTTTATATAAATCTAGCATTATAATTCTATTATTTTCAAAACTTTTTGTCCACCACCATTGCCATTATTATTGTTTTTATTGTTATCATATTGCAAATTACTCAAAATTTCCCCCTTCTAGAGCTACAAGTTTAAATTAGGTACAATCTTATTTGTACTACAATTATAGATATAAAATTTACTAGGTAGAGTTGATTATCTAGAATTTTTAAATATTATTATAACTAGATTTAATTCAATATACTTTTTCATCAAAGTATATTAAATAAATATATGTAATAGGTTTTAATTTGTAAAAGACATATTATATTATTTAATGTTAAAATAAAGAAAATAGTTATTAAATATAAAGGAGACTAAAGATGAGTAATTCAAAAGAAAAAAGGCTTATAAAAATAGAATTGGAAGAAATATGAGGGTTTAATGATTTATCAGAATCAAAAAAAGAAGAAGTGTCAAATTTAATTTTAAAGATTATGAAACTAGACAAAATTTCTTTAGAGGAGCTTCTCCCTATAATAGAAAATAAAAGATTTTCTTAGAGATGTTGTGAAACAATACAAATTGATTGAAATGTGTGAATGTTTAGTTGAATCCTCGAAGGGCTGATGTATGTATAACTGGTAATTCAAATATAGAAACAATAGATTATGTACTGTCCATGCAATAGTATTAAAAGAAAATATGTATTATGAAGATATTCTTTTATTGATAAATTTGATTATATAAAATTCAGGGTTTTAAAGAAGACAGATATTATAATTAAGAACTAAAAGCACTTAATTATATTCCTAATGCTTTTCTTTACTTTAAGCTATGTAAATAATGTCAGTATAATCATGAAATATCTAATTTTTCTATATAATTTGAATTAAAATGTGAATTTTAAAATAATTCTTTTCTAGAATTAGATTTGTTATGGGGGGGAAATATGAACTTAGAAAAATTAAAAGAATTTAGAGAAATTAAAGGATATACAAAATTAGATTTAAGTATTAAAATACAGATGCCTTATTCTACTTATTCTGATAAAGAGATAGGAAATACCTCTTTTAAAGCTGATGAATTTGCTAAAATAGTAAAAGCATTAAATTTAAATAGAAAAGAAGTTTTTGAGTTGTTGGATTTACATTAAAGTATTTTAGGAATAAATATAGGGGAGTTTGTAATGAATTTAGAGAAATTAAAAAATATTAGAATTGAAAAAGGATACACACATCAAGGGTTAAGTTCTCTTTTAACTATATCTTTAGCTACATATTCAAAAAGGGAAAGAGGAATAATAGATTTTAAAATAGAAGAGTTTGAAAATTTATCAAAGACATTGGGATTAAGTGAGGATGAAGTATTAGAAGTACTTGATCTAGATTATATAAAATAATGTGCTAATACACGAAGAAGTGATTTAACAGTATAATTACAAATTATACTGTTAGTATAAAATATCAATCCCAATACATTTTTAAACTATTAGTGTTATTATAAAAAAGCAATCTCTTAAATAGAGAATGCTTTTTTATTTGTTTAATATTAGAATTGTCATATAATTTAGATTTTCTATTTATAAGTTTTTTTGCTTCTTGTTATTTCACTTTCTATATATCTTTCCATTAGATTTACATCTAATGTAGGGCTTGTACTGCAAAAATACTTTCTGGTCCACATATTTGGCATACTACTTTTTAATTTAGGAAATGTGTCCATTAGCATTTTAGCACTTCTATCTTTTAATTTCTTGATGACAATATGTACTCCTGGAACAGTATGACAAGAAATAAAAAGGTGTACATAATTTTCATGAATGTTTATTTCTTTTATTTCAACACATAGTTTTTTAGCTTCTTCTTTTAAGATATCTTCTAACATTTCTTTTACTTCATTAATTAGTACATCTTTTTTATATTTAGTGCAAAATGCAATATGGTAATCACAGTCACAAATTATATCATTTATGTTTATTTCTTTTGTTGTAAGATTCATTTTTCTAAATTCTCCTTTGTTAGTTTTATAATAGAAAACTTACTTTAATGTTATTGTAACATATTGCATGTTAGTTAACAATAACATAACTAACGCAAAAAGAATCTTGAAAAATAGGTTTAGTGTGTACCTTTACTAAAGAAACACTCAATCTATAGAACTGGTATGTGCATAAATTTAAAAGTAAGTATAAATATGTTGCCATTATTAGTATGAAAGTAGATAATTTAGTTATAGTAGCAGCATACTATTCATTAGCAAGATTTATACTTAGATAAAAGGGATTGAAGGTGAAAAACATGTGTGAAAATAATTATGATAAAGAATTTGTAAGAGATAAAATAACTGTAATAATCAAAGAAAATGAAAGGTTCTTGTTACAAATACCCTACAATAAGAATAAAATATATAATAAAAAAGTAACTATCATCATGAAAAATCCAAGCTATGCAAATGCTAATCGTTCAGATAAAACAACTAATAAAGTTATAAGTTATATTTATGATAAATTCAAAGATGTGGGAGTACTATCTATAGTGAATTTATTTACAATAATAACACCAAAATCTGATGAATTAAAGAATTTTATTGAATATAATAATAGTGTTTCATGGAAAAGAAACAAGGAAATAATAAAAAATGAATGTAGTAATAGCAATTACATAATATTTGCATGGGGAGATGAGGTTGTTCCTGAACATAGAGATAGAGAAAATGAAGTATTGAAAATTGTAAAAGAACTGAAGAAGCAGCCATATTGTATAAATACACTAACTAAGAAAGGTTTCCCAAGACATCCATTAATTAATAAGAATATGGATTTTAATTTTTATAAAGATGAGTTAAAAAGATGGATGCAAGAAAGAAACTATTTTATTTAGTTATAAAGGAGATTCCTTAGAAGTATGAGGAATCTCCTTTTTTATATGTTTAATAACATCAAATATCAAATATGTATTGACAAATTTTTAAATACAGTTTCAGAAAATTTCCATAAAAAAATATCTAAATTTCAAGTGTTGTTTTTAATAGCTCAAGACCGTATAATTCTCAATAAGCACCACAAGTTTTAAAAATATGTTATTAAGTGGAGGGGACAAAAGTGCTAAACAATAAAAATTCATTAAGCTTAAATGAAATGAAGATTGTAGAACTTTATGAAAATATATTTAATCTATATGATTTAAGAAATTTTAAAATATTAGAGAATATTAATTTAGATTCACTTTCTAATGTAATGAGAGCTATTGAAACAAATAGCCGTTATAAGTTTAAGCTTTTTAATAAAATAGATAATATAAAAATGGTTAATAAGTTATTAGATATATTTAGAGAAATAAATGAGCTTTTGTATTATCATTCCTATATAGAAATATATCTAAATAAAAAAAATGGATTAAGCAATCTATCCTCTTGTAAGTATTTATATTTTAAAGTTTATTAATTTAATTAAAGAGTTTTTGAATGGAGGGAGTGTACTGGAAATAAATATAATAGTTTTAAATACAATGTTTTTAGTACTAGGTATTTTATTTGGCATATCAATTGAAAACAAGAAAAAAGAAAAAGAACTTGTTAAATCAATTGAGAAGAAGAAAGAAAAAATAGAAATTATTAAAGATATAGAATACCATATGCATATTTATAAAAAGTTAAATGATTTAGAAAAAGAAAATAAAATCTTAAAAGAAAGATTGGAGAATGATTAGTGAAATGATAGATTCAAGGACTATATATACTGTTGAAAGAGCAAAGCAACATTTTAATAATGGGAAAGAAATATCTGTTGCCATAAATCATGCCCAATATGAATATGACTATATATCAGAATTTGGCATTGAAAAATTAAAATATATGACTGAAGAAGAGTTTAATGATTGGCTTAATATGAAGGAGAGGTTCTAAAATGGATTTACCAGATAATATAATTGAGATTGACTTATTAAGAATAAATAGAGATAATCGAAAAATATGTGAATGTGAAGAAAGAAGTTTTACAGTAGATACAACCAATAAATCTATTCACTGCTCAAAGTGTGGAATAAGAGTAGAAGCTTATGAAGCATTGTACGAACTAGCTTTAAATTGTGAGCGTTTAAATGAGCAAGCAAATAATATATTAAAACAAAAAAAAGAACTTTCAAATTATAAACCTTACTTAATAGTAATTAGAAATTTAGAAAAAAAATATAGAGGCAGAAAGATGTTACCAAGATGCCCAATTTGTGGTGAGGGATTTTATCTTGAAGAAATTACTTCTTGGATTAATAAAGAATTTGTTGATAAAAAAAGACAAAATAAAAAATAAAATATTACAGGGTGGGATTAAAATGAATGTAGAATCAATTATTAATGTTTCAGAAGAAGAAAAAACAAATCTAAATCTAAATTTATTAAAAAAGACAACAGAGCTTGTAAATACAATAGATGCAGGACAGAAAGAAGATATATTAAATACAAGTCTGGATTATGTCAATCATATCTTTGATGTACTTACTGCTTTAGGGTTAGAAGCGGATATTTATGAGATTATGGAAATGGAAAATAATAAAGCTGAAGAAGAATTTAAACAACTTTAAAATTATAAAAAGTATTATATTTATAATATTTGGATATAAAAGAAATCTATAAATTACAAATAAGTTTATAAAAATTATAATTTTATAGATTTCTTTACCTCATTAATATAAGTATAACTAAAAATCAAACAACGAGTAAATGCTACTCTAAAGGAGAAAATTATGAAGAATAATGTTAAGATAAGCAATCTGCAAGAATTAATAGAAGCAGTGCATAAGTACAATCTTTCTGAAGATATAATAGAAGATGTAAAAGCAAGAATAGATACTTGGGAAAAAAATAATGAACCTAATAAAGAGCTATATACACAACAACAATTTGACTTTGTTGAGGTTTTTATAAATATGTTTAAGTAAGATTAAAAAATATTAGTATATTTAAAGGTTTAAATGAAAAGGATATATTGTTATGTATTATAAAAATAAATTTTTTATTTATGAGACTTTTAGTTTCATAATATATTTAATATTATGTGTAGTTATTTTAGGCAATAGAAGCTTAATAATAAATCAGATTTGTACTCTTATAAGTGTTTTTATTATGTTTATTGGAGAGATATTAACTAAAGTATTGTATGAAAAATCAAAAAATGAATTTTATGAGATTTTTCCATTAAAAATAAAAAAGTTAGAATTCTTGATACTTTTACTTGATGTGTTTATATGTATTTTTGTTTCTTTAACAAACTATCTATCAACAGCAACAGTATTTGTATTTCTGTTGCTAGGACTTAGCTTTTTTAGAATAGCAAATTATTGGATTTTGGGAATTCGTAATAAAAAGATTCTTAATAAACATAAATAAAAATAATGAAATTTTACTCTGCTCTGCTCCATTTAGTAAAATTATTAAATAATGATGGGGTTTTGAGGTAATATTGATTTGATAAATATTCTAATAATAACTAAGATTGAAGGTGTTTACATGAATAAAGATATAAAGTTCATTTGTCCAAAGTGTGGAGGCCAACTAGAATTTATAGCAAATTATGGATATGAGGTTATTAGAAAAATAAACAAAAGAACTGGTAAGCTTACTAAAAAAGCTAGAAAGACTAAACCATCTTCTCAAGACTGGTCAGATATATATTGTCCTAAGTGCAAATTTAATAAAACAGATTTAGAAATTATTGAATCAGAGGATGAAAATTTGCAAGAAATGTTGTGGGAAATCCAATCGAGAAATTATTGATAGAGATGAAAATATGAGGAAGAAAAATAAATATATAGATTTTGAGGGTGATTATTATGATACATAAATTACAGGTAGATTCTAGTACTTTCAAGGATGCAATAAAGAATAAAAGTATTAAAATTAGAGAAAATAAAACTTTTTCAAAAGGTGATTTTCTTATACTAACAGATGCATGTCAGAGACATTTAGGAATTGAGGTTAATAAAGAAATTGAATATGTTGTAAATCTAGAACATGGGTATGTTAAGCTAGGAATAAGATAAATGTTTATACAAGGAGGATAAATAAAATGGAATTTAAATTAATTAGTGATATACCAAATTGGACAATAGAGGAACAGTTAGCGAAGATTGATGAAGAAGTTGCAGAACTCAAAGAAGCAATACTTGAAGGTGATAAAGAGCATATTATGGAGGAAATATTGGATGTTTGCCAATCTGCATTAACAGCGACTCAAGTACTGAAAATAGATGATAGGCTATATGAGGGGATAAATAAGCATAATAAAAAGCTTAAAGATAGGGGTCTATATCTTAATAATATAAACTTACCATACAAAATAGGTGACACTATATATGTATCAGTAGATGGGGAAACAAATTCTCACAAAGTTTTTCATAAAGCTTTACTTTTAAATATGGAATTTAGTAAACATAACTTATCTCATATAGCACATGTAGTTTTAATACTTGATGTTTCAAAGCCTTTTGTGGATTATTTTTGCAGAATATACACAGAAAAAGAATATATGGAAATTTGTAAAGATAGATAAATAAATAGTCAAGGTAAGTTTGTGAATGAAACTAGAATGTTATAGACTTACTTTGACTTATAAAAGGAGTTACAATTATGAAAGAGTATGTTGTAGAGATGGAAACAGAAGAAGAACATGAAAAGTTGCTAAAAGTAATTTTAAATCATATTGGAACTGTGATAGTAAGTGGATATAATTCTAATTTATATAATGAAACACTTAAACATTGGAATAAGTTAGAGTTTAAGTCACATGCAGAGCATGGTAAAGTAAGAAATGAGGTATTATGGACTAATTTTGAGGTTAATAAGCAACTTAGTTTATTTTAAGAGGAGGAATTTATATGAGATTTAAAAAAGAAATTTGGTTATATAGTGAAGATGGAGAGTATTTTAATAGTGATGAATATGAAAGTAAAGAAGCTGCTATTAAGATGGCTAGAAAAAAAGGAATCAAGAATTGTTTTTATGTAGGCAAAAAGGAAGACGCTAGTATCCCAATTATCCATTATACTAAACCTGTATTACAAGATACTAAAGAAAATATAGCTAAAAATGTGTTTTTTAAATGGATAGATGATTCTGGCCATGATTCAAACTGGTATAAGATTGTAGATATAGATAAAATAAATAATAATGTAGGAATTATAGATGAATGAAGCTTTACAGTATGTATGTAAATATAAATTAGTATCCATAATATGTTGTTTATATTTAATAACTTAGCTCTCCTCTACCCTACAAATTTTAAATTATTAGTTTATCTTTTAAATGTATTTATTTATTAAAAATTTCATAACAATTGAATGAGAACTCTAATAATAGTTAATAATGTTAATATAGTAATATTAAAATAACTGTTTGAGAAGTCATTTGATTATTGATAATGGCTCAATTAGCCCTGCTCTTTTTTATTAGTTTAAATTAATTGTATAGGAGGAAATAAGATGTTAAATAAAGATTTAGAAGATTACTTAAACAGTTTTTGCAAGAAACATAACTTAAGTTTAATGCCAAACAATTCAGAAGCTATTTATTCAAAATTCTATAATGCTTTTACTAAAGATAAAAATAACCAAGAAAGTAATGATTTTTTTGACAAAAAAGTTATTTCAATAGATAGATATAAATAATATTGATTATAATAAAGTTTAGTTTATATAACCTGAAGAATATCAAAGCTTTTAATATTATCTAAAAATTTATTATGAATGTTCTTTTAGAAAAAATGACTATAAATTATTTTAAATAACATAAAAATGAAAATAAAATTAATTAAACAATTAAATATATTATAATTTTTTATAGAAAAACTATCTTTTCAATATGTGAGGATAGTTTTTTTGTTTTTGAAATCAGATTTAGATGAAAAATTTTCTATTTCAGACCATAATTCATGAAACTTTTGCAATAATATATACTTTGTAATTTTAGTATATAAAATAAATACAAATTTAGAAACAGGAGGTAATTAAATGAATAGAATATTAAACAATTTTAAAGGGTTTGATATAAAAAAGGTCTATATTGATTTATCAAAATATTATCTTAAATAAAGCTTTTTTATTAGTATAGTTCCAAAAAACATTATTGAAGTAAATTGAATACAAAGGAAGGGATGAAAATCTATGGATAAAGAGATAGCTAAACTTAAGCTTAAGAAAATATTAAAATATGTTAGTATTTTAATTTTGGCCATACTGATTATAGCAGGAGTATATATCTTTATACAAGTAAGGCCTTTGCTAAAAGAATCAAAAAAAATAGCTTATGATAAATTAGCTTCTATCAATGACAATACATTTACATTACTTGAAAATACAAAGATATATGATAAGGATAACAATCTACTTAAAGAAATAAAGGCTAATAATTATAAATATTGTAAGATACAAGATGTATCAAAGAACTTGCAAAATGTTTATATAGGAATTGAAGATAGAAAATTTTTATCACATAATGGTATTGATTATGGAGCATTGGCTAGAGCTGGTGTATCCTTGATTAAAAATAAAGGTCATGTAACTCAAGGAGGTTCAACTATAACTCAACAAGTAATAAAAAATATGTTGTTGACACAAGAACGTTCATTTAAGAGAAAACTTATAGAATTTTTTCTAGCTCCAGAATTGGAGAGGAAATATAGTAAGGCAGATATAATGGAGTTTTATGTAAATACTAATTATTTTGGAGCTGGTTGTTATGGAGTATATAGTGCAGCGTCATATTATTTTGGGAAAGAACCTAAAGATTTAACATTATCTGAATCTGCATTACTAGCAGGTCTATCAAATAACCCGTCTAGATATAGTCCTGTTGAACATAAGGAAGAAGCCTTGAAAAAACGTAATAGACTATTAAACAAATTATTGGAAGAAAAAATGATTAGTAAAAAAGAATATACAACTGCAATAAATGAAGAAATAAACTTAGTATTAGATAAAAAACTTTCTGAGGGTAAAGAAGATTATCTGACAAGTTATGCAATCTATAGTACAGTTTTAAAATTAATGGAATTAGACGGATTTAAATTCAAATATGCAATAACTGATACAGAAGAATATAATAAATATAAAAAAATGTATACTGAAGAATATACTGAAAAAAGCAATTTAATACGTTCTGGAGGATATACCATACATACTTCTTTAGATAAAAAGAAGCAACAGATACTTCAAGAAACTTTAGATTCAACATTAAAAGATTTTACTGAAAAAGATACTATAACAAAGAAATATAAACTTCAAGGAGCAAGTGTATTAGTAAATAATCAAAATGGATTAGTTGAAGCTATAGTAGGAGGAAGAGGTGCAGAAGATAATTTCAACCGTGGCTTTCTGGCAGTTAGACAACCAGGTTCAACAATAAAACCTATAGTAGATTATGGACCAGCATTTGAGACAGGTAAATATTATCCTAGTTACATAATGGAAGATAAACCACTCATGGATGGAAAACCTAAAAATTCATATGCTGGATATAGAGGTAATATGACCTTGAGAGAAGCTTTAGCACGTTCAAGTAATACTATTGCATATAAACTTTTATTATCTGTCAAACCTAAAACTGGACTAGAATTTCTAAAAAAGATGAATTTCTCTACACTTGAACCAACTGACAATGTAGGTTCGTTGGCTTTGGGAGGAATAACAAAAGGAGTAAGATTAGTAGAAATGGCTAAAGCATATAGTACTATAGCTAATCAAGGTGTTTATAATGATGCATCTTGTTTAAGAAAGGTTGAATTTGCAAATACAGGAACTGTTTATAATGGCGAAGTTAAGAAAAACAGAGTATTTACAGAGGATACAGCATATATGTTAATAGATGTTTTAAAAGATGTTTTAAATAAAGAATATGGTACAGGTAAAAAAGCTAAACCTGATAATGGTATAATAGCATTTGGTAAAACAGGTACAACTAATGACAATAGAGATAGTTGTTTTTCTGGAGGAACAACACAATATACATTATCTACATGGGTGGGATATGATTCACCACAAGAAATTCCTAAACCCAAAGGTGGAGGTTCATATTCAAGTATTATTTGGAAAAATACCTTAGAAAAAATACAAAAAGGATTACCTAATATGGAATTTAAAAAACCAACAACAATTATTATTGATGAGAAAAATAATGAAATTCTATATTCTAAGATAGCTATGGATAAAATAGAAGCTCAAGAAGCTGAAAATGAAAAAAGAAAATTAGTATTGATAGAAAAACAATGGCAGGAGCAAGATAAGCAAAGACAAGAAATTGCTAAGAAGTTAGTATCAGAATATGAATCTCTAACATATTCATCTATTAATGATTTAGAAGAATTTGATATAAAATATAATGAGACTGAAACTGCAGTAAGTATAATTAGTAATGATAAAGTAAAGAAATCCTTAATGGAACGATTGGAAACAAAGAAAAGTGTTTTAGATAAAGAAAGAAATGCCTGGTCCAATTTATATGAAAAGCAAAAATCACAAATTCTAGATAAAAAAGAAACAGAAGCTGCAGAAATAGAAGAAGCAAAGCATAAAGGTAAAGAAAAAGCAAAACAGAAGCTAATAACAGAAGTTAGAAATATTGTGGATGGTTTGAAAATATTAAATTCAAGCAGTAGTAAAAAGTATTATTATATAACTCAAGCTGAAGATGCAATAGAACGACTATATGGATATGATGAGTATAATGAAATGAGAAATAGGCTATTAACAGAAAAAGAAAGGTTAAAGATAAATCAGTTAGATACAGAAATGCCACAACCACAAGATAATTTAATAGATGAAAATAACAATTATTAATGAATATGGAGGATAAAATATGAGTAATATTAAAAGTGAATTACAGCAAGAAGATATTAATAATGAACTAAAAGAAGTATTATCAGTAGTAAAATATAAATCTCAAAAGGAACTCAAAACAATAAATATAAATAATATAGTAACATCTGAATATAAAAAAATTAGTAGAAGTAATACTATAATGGGACTGACTAGTGTTGTAAGTAATATGGGAATATTAAATCCTATTATTGTTATAAGCCTTGAAGATAAAGATGATAATGGTAATGAACAGTATCTATTATTAGAAGGCTTAAGAAGAATTTATGCATCTATGCGAAATGAACTAGATGAAATCTCAGCTATAGTATTAAGATTTGACAATGAAGATATAGAAAAAGTTTTAGAAATAGCTAGTATTTTATCAGCTATACTTAATAGGTCAGAAAAACATACTGCAAAAGAATTATGGGAACAAATCAATTTAATAGAAGAAGCAAATGACATTACACCAGCTTTAATAGAATATTTATATCAGCTTCAGTCTGGTGAAGTAATGAAAATAAAAGATATTATGTTATCTGAATATAAAGAGATAAAAGATAATTTATTAAATGGTGATTTGTCTATAGAAAAAGCTTATAACAAACTAAAAAGTGAAAGAAAAAAAGAAAATAAATTAAATAAGGAAGAAAAGCTAAATAAAGAAGATACATCTAGTTTTAATTCCAATCTAATAGACGATAAAGAGGATAAAAATTTATTAAGTGCAGATAAGGTTAGAGAAGTATTAGATTTAAAAAATGAAGATATAGAAAATAAAGATTTAGATGAATTAAATAAATCAAAAAAAATAAGAGAAAATATTGTCCAAGATGTAAATAATAGAGAAATTATGGATAAGAATATAAAAACCGCAATTTTTATGAGAGATGATTTTACTTGTCAATGTTGTGGTAGGGGTGGTAAAAGATGGTTAGGAATACTAGTTGGACATCATATAGTACCTGTTTATTTAGGAGGAAATGACACAGAAGAAAATGGATTAACATTATGTTCTAATTGTCATATTATTTTACATGATTATTTATTTGGTAATGTTCCAAATGATATGAATAATTTATCAAAAGAAGAACAACAAATATTTAAAAATATATTTAAATATGGGAATATAGCATTAAAAGCACAAGAGATAGTAGGTATGGATAGAAAGACAATGAAAAAAAATGATTCTTATAACAAGTATCCATATCCAGGGAAAAATTTAAAAATTAATCAAGAAATATATACAAAAGCTCATGATCTAGAATAAAGCAAATAGTAGAAAATGAGTTTATATATAATTAAAAGAAAAAACAACTTATTATAGTTGTTTTTTTTAGTGTATAATATAAAAGTTTATTTATCTAATAGTACACAGTTAAGTTTTGAATTTATAATAAGAAAAAATATTTGAATAGATTTCTTTTAAATTTCGATATATAATGTAAGCTAATTATATTTTTTTAAAAGGAGTGATTATATTGATTAAAGATGAGAAAAAATTGTATGAGGATTTAGGAGAAGCCATTGCAGATATAACTTTATCAGATAACTGTGAATTATATGAATTAGTAACTGATATTTCAAAACTAGATTCTAGGGGAATAAAAATGGTATCATGTTATGTTAAATCTATATTATCAGAATCAAATTAGTAAATTTCAGATATTTTTCTCATATTACAGACATTATATGTCTGAAATATGAGTATAGTAATGTATGAGGTCATAAAAGGCTTGTATTATGATTTTTAGAAGCGTTATGACTAATTACAAAAGGCAATTACTTTAATAGCCTTAAAATCTAATTTAAAAGGTCGTTTTTTAGCTTCTTAAGAGATTTCTTTTCTATTATCGTTTGATGAAAAGTATATGATAAATAAGAAAATTAAATATTGTAAATATGAGAAAGATAGTTAGAATTGACTATCTTTTTTATATTCATGAGAAGAAAAGAAAAAAATAAAATAATATTAAATCTTTCCATCTACACTTTTATTGCTAATTGATGAAAAAGATATGATAAATGTATGCTAATTAATAAATTTAAAATATTACAAGTATAAAAAAGATAGTTTTTTAATTTCTGCAAAAATATATGTAATAAAATAAAAACTAAAAAAAGTATTTTAAAAGTATATGAGTATAAAGGAAATAAATAAAACTAAAATTTATAATTATTAAAGGAGTTTTAAAAAATGAAAAAAATAAGTGTTAGTTATGTTAGAGCATTAGTTATTGAAAATTGTTTATACACATTAATGTTTACTTTCTTTAGTATTTGTGGAATTGCTCAGACAGATACAACTGAAGAAACTGGTATAATTGAAAAGATTGGTATAAATAATAGCATTAACATTCTGATTTTAGCTATATTTTTAAGTATACTAATAACTATAATATTGTCATTAGTATTTAAAGTGGAATCACCAACTGAAACTCAAAAAAATAATAGAAATAGAGCATTATCAGATACAATGGAGATAGTTATAATTGCGTTGTCTATTTTCTACATAATATCTAGCTTTAAAGGAGATTGGATAGTTAATACAGCAGTGATGGTTCCATCTCTATTAAGTTTTATATATTTTTTTGATATTTTACTTTTTTATATTTATGAGAAGGATAGTAAGCAATTAGAATAATAACAATTTTTTTCATCTATGCCTTTTATAGATTATTCTTGACTGATGCAAAGTATATGACAAATGTATGATATTAAAAAAATAAATACTACAAATAAAAAACAGTTGAAATTGACTGTTTTTTTGTTTATAAGATTAATGTAATTTTAATAAAAGAGTTGAATATCTTAATATATTGTGATTCGTTTTTTTGAGAAAATAAAATAAAATTATTCAAGAATTTTATTTGAGTGATAAATACGATATATTATTTTATAAACAATGATGCTATAAATTATATATGTAATATATTCTTGCTAATTATAATAATTTAATGGAGGAAATGTAAATGACTGCTTTACTTAAAGAACTTGGATATAAAGATGAAAATGAATATAGAGAAAAAATAAAATCTATATTTACTAAAAGAACTGAAAAAGGCATTAATGAAGCTGGAGATGTAATTTATAAAGATATTGATATTAATGAATTATATGAACATGATGAGTGGACTTATAAATGCTTATTAGATTTGCTTGGATTGGAATGGGAAAAGAATATACCTTTAGAAAAAAAATTAAATACAAATATTGTTAGATTTACTTTTAAACAAACTAATTTAAATGATGAGTTTAAATTTTTATTGTATAATAAGTTAATTTCAAAGAAAATATCTGTTAAAACTTTGCTACTTTATTATAATGAAATTTATAAATATTTTATGGAATTTATTAATAATTATTATCAAAATTTAAACTCTATATTAGACTTTGATATTCATGAAATGCAACCTAAATGGCTCTCTTATTATAAAGATAATTATGATAAGAAAAGTAAACAATCTATAAATTTTTTTCTAAAAAGTATGTATGAGAATTTAATACTTTTAATTGATAAACGTGATATTTTTGCAAAAGATTTATGGAGATATAATGAATTACACTCATTAGGTTTAATAAAAACATCAGATAGAAAGCTTAACTATAATTTTTTAAAAATTAAAAATAATCATTTTAGGCAAGAAGTAAAAGATTTTTTTAAAGAACACCTTTTTTCTGAAGATAAGAATATATCTTGGGCTTCAGGATGTTCATATTTAAGAACCATTACAATCTTTTGTAACTTTATATATGAAGATAGTATTTCGCTAGATAAAATTGAAGACTTTCATATACGCAATTTTTTAGATTATCTTAAAACAAAAGGTACTTCATATAGGGATTTATACACTATGTTTTGGATAATAAAAACCTTTACTTTATATATAGATACTAAGAATAAATATTATTTAAATGTAGATTTTTCAAATTTATTTAATTATGTCAAGTCAATTGAAACTGACAGAAGCTATATTGAAAGAGAAAATATATCATATAAGGTATTAAGTAAATTATTAAAAAATATATATGAACTAGAAATCAATGAAATAACAGCTATCTGGTTAATGTGCAAAACTGGTTTAACATTAAATGAAGTATTGTCTCTAACAGCAAATTGTTTGATTAAAGAAAATGATGATTCTTATTCACTTACAGTTAAATGTGAACCTATATCAATAGATTCTGAGGTTTTAGAAGTATTAAATTATAATATTAGAAAAAATATATCTAATATAGACAATCCATTGGGATATATATTTGTTAAGGATAGTAAAAATAGAAAAATTAATAAATATAGAACATCTTCTTTAAAGAATAAGATAAATAATATCGCTATAAAAAAATATATAACAGAAGAAGATGGTAGAATATATAAATTTAATAATGAAAAATTTAAAATACCTAATATTGATTATGAACTTGAATTGATATTTGAATATATTTGTAACAATATTGAAGGCGAATTAAAATCAAAATTTAGGGCAGAAAGGATAAAAAATAATATGATAAATAATAATGGAATAAATACTCCATATGGAGTTTGTCTACAAAACAATGCTAAAAACTGTGAATTTGCAAAGAGACCTCCTTGTTTGACTTGTGATAATGGAAACATCTGTAAAGATTTATATATTGGTGGATATGAAATTGATAGAGAAAAATATGAACTTTTAATAACTTCAATTGAAGAATTATTAAAAAATGATGCTATTCATATAAATAAGGGGAATGAAGAGTTACTTAAACTATATGAAAGTATATACAATCAAATAAAAAATGGGAATATAATCTATGGAAGATTAAGTGAATTGAGAAATAATGAAAATGAGTCTTTAAAACTAGAAAAACAAGTAAAAGATTTGGAAGATGAAAATAGAAAATTAAAAGAAAAGCTAAGAGAATTATCTTCATAAGAAATAATATTAAAAAAATTTTATTTTTTCTCATAAAATATATGAAAAGGAGAAATGCAAACTTATTTTTTAAGTTTAGCATTTTTATCCGAAATTATGCTAGTATCTTTATTAAAGCCACCTAGCTCTAATTAGAATATTAACATATACAAAGAATGGTAAACTTAGAATTAGTTTACCATTCTTTGTATATGTATAAGTTTTTTATTTATCTGAGCTATATTCAAACTGTCCATATTCCCTAATGAGAGCATCTTTTCTAATAAGCCATTTGGAATCTACTTGAAAAGCATCAATATTCCTCTCAAATTTACCTGTATCAATGTTTCTTCGCAATGTTGTAACAGCTCTCTTAGATATTTTAGAAGCTTCTTTTAAACTTAGAAGTTGCTCTGTTGCAAGAAGATTATAAATAGAGTTAGTCTCTTTATATGCATATAATATTCCAATTAGAATATTTTGACTAGATTTAATTAAATTATTTTCACTTGAACATTCTTTTAAAACGAAATCTGGCAATGCTACATTTAAAACTGAGTAACATTTTATGATTGATTCCAATATCCCATTTTTATCTTCTTTTTGTAAACTTATTACAAATTCATTTAAGGGTAATTTTTTACTTGTATCCTTTACACCTAGCTCATATCCAAAATCAAATAAAGTTTTCATACATTTCTCCTTTATGTTTTTAATGTCACATATATAATATATTAATTGAAAACATTCAATAAATCAATAAAACTATTTTATATTAATGCCAATAGGTTAAATATATTGAATAAAACAAACTTATTTATCTATTATAAATTATAGAAATTTATTATTTCGCTAATAAACTATTATATAGTTATATCTAGATAGAAGCTTATAAATGAATAACCTTTAGAAATAAATATTTATTATAAATATTTTTATATGTCAATATATATGTATCAAATAAGTTATTTTTATTTAAATTTAATCTAAATCATTCAAAATAAATTGATTAATTGAATGATTTAGATTATAATTAGAGTAACTTCAAATACAAGGAGAACTAAAGATGAAAAAGATAAGTGAATTAGAAGATTATGAATTAAAAAAATTATTTAGAGTTAATAGTAAATTAAGAGAAGCTGTTAGTGATTCTTATGAAGAAAGCCAAATGTATGTTATAAATAGAATTTTGGAATATATAAAAGATTCATTTACAGACTATTCAATTAAGTTTAATAATAAGAACTTTATAAAGGTTAGATACAAATATAAATTCATTATAAAATTAAAAGAATTTTTTGATTCTAACCTTTATCCAAAATTTGACTGTGAACAGTTAGTAAATGATGCTTTACAATTATACAATAAATTTGAAAATGCAGTTCACTTTAATGAAGAGTATTGTAACAATTTATATAAGTTAAATTTAAAAATTAAAGAATTAGAAAATATTGTTTTAAGGTATTTTAATGAAATGACAAATATAGATGAAGACTTTTTGTTATATATCTTCATTAATTCATATGTAGAAGAAAATCTTAATGATAAAGATTTGTATATAGATGAAAACTTTGTATTATATGAAGTAATATCTTATTTGTAATATAAAATTTAAACAAGGAGTAAAAATATAAAAGTTTATAGTGAAAGGCTTATCTCAAATTTAAAAATTCTATCATATATGCTTAGAATTTTCTGAGGATAATGCAGTTAGTCAATTTGAAACTACTTGGGTTACATGGGATGAAAAATGTAAGAAGAAGTGGATTAGAAAAATTTTAAAAAGAGTTTTTAAATATAGAAGAATGATAATTTTAAAAGGGGTGTATTTATATGGCATTAGATTTATATAAACAATTAGGAGTGGTACTAGGAAAGCAATTGAATATGGAAGATAGATTTTTATTAGCAGAGAGTTTAGCAAAAGATATTTCTGAATATAATTATTCAGATGCTTACTTTACTCTAATAACCAATTTTGCTAAACATAAAATTTCAATCCCAAGTGGTATGACACAAATATTTTTTGAGGATGATGATGTAAATAACGTAAATTATTGTTCAGGGTTGATAATAGAAGGTTTAACACAAGATATAGATATAAGTAATTGATAAAGAAAGTGAAGAAGCTACATTTATTTTTAAATAAAATAATGATTTAGATATTTGTACTATAGGAGCTAAAATATGAATTTTTATAAGAAAAGGATTGTTGAATCAAATGTGATGATGCTATAGCAGATATATTAATTGAGTTAAATAAAAAAGGATATAAGACTATAAAAATACAAATAGAATTAGAAAAATATGTTATTGGATAAACTAAAACTAATATAAAGGGGACCTGGAGAAGTTGTATGAAATACGATAGAGAACAGGTCTACAACTTAAAACTATTAAACTTATAGAAAATATTAAATTTATATGGAGGTCTATTCATGAATAATAAAGTTATTGCTTATAAAAAAACAAATTTAGGAAAGAAGATTATTAAAAATACATTTAATAATATAATTATGATTTCATTTATTTTAATGGCGATTTCAGCAACTGTTCTTTTAAGTTCTTTTTTTAAAATAGTAGTTATGTGTTTATAAATAAAAAAAGTTTAGCTAAAATAGCTAAACTTTTTTTAGTAAAATACAGAAAAAATAAAAACTGTTTTTTTTATATATATAATAATACAAAAAATATATAAATTAGAATAGGAGAAATTTAAAATGGGAAAGAAGAAGAAAAAAAAGAAAAAAATACATGCAAAAAATGATTTTATTAATACAAACTTTAAGAATAATAGAAATATTAATATCGAGAAAACAAAAAATGGTGAGGATTTAATTAATTTATATGTATTTTGCTCATTAGGTATTATATTTATTTATGGAATTTGTACAGGTTTTTCAACTATATATCAGTTAATTATTAGTTAAACTCTATAATAACATAGAGTAAATAAAATCTAAAAATCTATTTTTAAAAATATACTTTGTTTGGTAGGTGATAGTTAATAAATGAAAAAAGTTCATGGTGAGGTAAATAAACTTAAATTTATATATTATAGTAATCTAATTATGAATGATATATTGAAATTATATGAAATTAATAATAATGTAGAAAAAAAAATGAGAATATTTAATCAAGATATAAAAATACTATACCGTTTCTATTCATTTACACATGAATATAGATGTATTGTTTCAGATGAATATTTATATCATTTTTCAGAAAAAAGATTAAAAGAAAGCTTAGATAATCTATTATTAGATGTTAACCCTGATATAGCCTATAAAAATAGTTTAAACTTAAAAAATGATAGTATGGAAACATTAGAATTTTCTTATAGAACTAATGTAACTTATGGTAATAAAGGTTTTAATTTATATAAACTATTTGGTTTGTGTGCTTGTATTGTACTAATATTATTACTTATAATTACATTTAAAAATATAAAATCTAATCTATATCAATTTGTACCAACAAAAGATATTAAGGTATCTGATGAAGATAAAAAGAATCTTGACAGAAATAACTTATCTCTAAGAGAAGCTATAAATTCTTTGCCAGTACAAAAAACAAAATCTGATGAATATAAAGAATATACTAATAAGTATCTAAGCATGAAGCTAAAATATCCATACACTTGGGAAGTTAAAGAAAATATATCAACTATTCAAAACTTAGTTAGAGAATCTAAAAAAGATAAACTCTTTGACTTAGCTTCTGATAAAGTCAAAATAGCAGGGATATTAGTAGAATTTATAGCTAATGACCCATTTGAGACAAAAATAAGTGTAGGGGTATCACCATTAGAGTCTAATATGAATATACAAAGCCTAACCTCTATATTGGATGATAATATGGTTAAGCAAATTGATAAACAAATAAGAACAAATATACAAGCATCAGGAAATAAAATTATTTCTAGTAAAGGTACTAAAATTGAAAAGATAAATGAAAATAAGGTTATCTTAAGTGAATATATTTTCAGAGCTGATAAAGAAAATAGTAATGATACATCAGTAATACAGATTATATGCCCCAATGGTGTAAACAATATTGTTTTAACAGCAATATCTAGAGTTGGGGACAATCAAATAAATAAGTACAACATATTGACTGAGATGTTAAAAACTCTTGGTGCATATGATACAAATAAAGAATTAATTGAGGTAGGTTAAAATGGATGGTATGCAAATATATCTAACATATATAAAAAATATCTTGAAAGAAGTAGATAACTATAGTCCCAAAATATCTATTACTGAAACTGGTCCGGAAAACATATCTACTATTTTTAAGACTGTTTCTGATCTAAATGAATTACTCAGAATATACGAATATGAAAATAAAGATATAAAAAGATATGAATTTCTCTCAAATAAAATACCTGTTACTTTTGAAGAAACTCTTCTTGAAGATATAAAAGATGAAAAAGTGAAATTAAGCATAAAAAAACATTGTGGAGATTTATTAGCTTCAGAATATAACATTAAAGAAGATTTTATAGATTTACACACAA
This sequence comes from Clostridioides sp. GD02377, assembly GCF_045899875.1. NCBI lineage: Bacteria > Bacillati > Bacillota > Clostridia > Peptostreptococcales > Peptostreptococcaceae > Clostridioides > Clostridioides sp. GD02377. Next base: position 142,423 of record NZ_JBJODA010000008.1, on the reverse strand, counting down.
GAAATACTTTTCTTGATGATGATAATGATATAAAAAAACTTTTAGAAAAAGGATTAAGCATTTTTGATATAAAAATGGGAAATAAATTAGATAAATTTAATGATAAAATTGAAACTTTCATAAAATAGATAGGAGTGTTATTATGTCTGATAATAAATCTGGAATTGGGAATAAAAAAGCAGGTATTATTGTTGGTGCGATTTTAATTATAATATCAATAAGTATCTTTTATCTAACAAAAAATATTGATAAAAAAGAAAATCCACAAAGTAAAACAGTAAAAAGTGAAACTAAAATAAAAGATAGTAATACAAATGATGTAGAAAATAAAAATAATATTAACACAAGTAAAAAAAATGATGAAGATAATATAAATAATGAAGATATAAATCAATCTTTAGTGCAAACTTCATCTATAAAAGAAATTTCTAATGATGTTTTAAAATATTTTAATAATCCTAAAACAGAAATAATGATTATATCAAAAAAAAAATTAATGCTAGCTGATTTAAATAAGAGTGAGAGAGATGGAAAACAAATAATATTTGCAATGGAACTTTTAAATTCTAATAATGAAAAAATATCTTTGTATGTAAATCAAAATATATATAATACAATGGAAATAGGAAATAAATTAAATGTTACATATAACACATATACAAATACAAATGGTATAAAAATACCTTTCATATGTGAAGTTATAAAAATTGAAGAATAGTTTATTTTTAAAAAGTTGACTAAAAAAAATCTGGAGTTTAAAATATAAATTAAGTAGTAAATTTGCAAAAATAAAAAATAAAATAAAATAAATGAAAATAAAAAGGAGGAAAAAAATATGGCTCTAGAAATACCAGAAGAATTAAAAAATAGCTTTCAAGAAGGAAATACAGAAAAAGAAGAAATTATAAAAGCAAATGAATTAGAAGATGATAGTAATGATAAAAATAAAAAAAGAAAATCTGAAGCTACCAACAAATTAGTTGAATTTGGTCGTGAGGTTTATGCAAATAAAACAGACGAAGAAAAAAATAAATTAGGTAGTGAATCAAGAAATTTAGAATTATTATATTTTTTAGGGGCAGAAAGTCAAACAAAAATAAAGAAAAGTAAAGTAGTATCTTCAACAGGAAATAGTGAATCAGTTTCATATAAAGTCCCTACAACTGTTGGAGCATTTTTTAAATCTCGTAAGGATACTTGTATTCCTAGAATAGATATTAGTATTACACCACTAACAGGAATTGATTATGATAAAGATATAAAATGGAAAAATGTTAGAGCCAATGAAGAATTTGATTTAAACATGATGGAGGCAATGATATTTTTAACAAGTGATGAATATTGTGGAGCAGTTAGCTATCAAGGACAACCAGATGCTATAAAATTAGGCTTTAATGCTACTAAATACTTCAGAAATGAGCAGGAACTTCCAACACCTCATTTTAAAGAAAAAGCCAATTCTGGAAGTCAATCAAACTTTATTACAATTGATATAGAAGACCCAGAAACAGGTCTTTGGAAAATCAAAGATGAATTTAAAGAAAGATATGGTAAATATCTAGAAACTATATCTATTGAAAGAGTTAGTAGAAAACAGTCTTCACCTAGCCATGCAGCTCTTGTAGCTTTAGGAATTCAAAAAATATTAGGAGTAAAAAATACACCTAAAGAAAAAGAAGAACAAAAAAATAATATAAAATAATAAAAAGGAACTTTTTAGTTCCTTTTTGTTTTTTTATATTATTTTTTTGTTTTTTTATATAAAAATATAATGTGGTGAATTAATTGATTAATAAAGAAGAAAAAAGTTTTTGAAAGAACAAATTAATTTATTAGAAGTAAATAGTATGATAAATGCTTTAAATAAAAATAATTTAAATAGTATTTATAAATTTCAATAAAAACAAATTTTTTCTAATCAAAATATAATTATTAGATTATTTACTAAGAAAATCTAATAAATAAAGGAATGTTTTGTAAATATAAATATATTATGAATAAATATAGAAGATTGTAAAAAGTTTAAAATTTACAATAATAAACAAAAACATATTTTTATTGCTTAAATATAACGATATTTGATAAAAAATTGTATGAATAATAATAGTAACAAAAACAAAAAATTTTTCAAAAAAATTATATTAGTTTTTTTTTGATATTATTGTCAAATGTAAAATTTGTAAAAATATTAAAAAGTGAGGTAATTAATATGAAAAATAATAAAATAAACAAGGTTGCTATGAAGTATTTAACTTACAAAGGAAATATCGTAGGATATAGAATTAGAGTAAATTCAAAAACGTATGATGTTGCAAAAGCTGATTGGAACAAACATAAAGAAAAGGAATATAAAGATATTTCAGAAAGTAATTCTATAGAAATGGAAATCTCGAATAACTTGCTGATGTCAAAAGAAGAAATAAATAGTGGAGTTAGTTATAAACAGGAAAAGGAAGAAGACAATGTCGGTAAATTAGTATTTATATATGAGAGATGTATAAAGACAAATATCTGGACAGATGAAGAATTAGTTTTAATGGCAATGTATAGTTCAAAATCATCTATAAAAGAGTTACAAGATATGGGAATCAATCATACTGAACAAGAAATTCTAACTAAAATAGATGAAATAAACTCGAAGAAAAATAAAAATATTGAGAAAGGATTTGAAAAAAATGAAAAATTAGTATTTCTCTGAAGAAAATTAATTAAAATAAAATTTATAGAAAAAGACATTATAACAAAATATAATTTAGCTTTTTAGTTTTATTTATATTTGGTTATATAAGGGAGTTAATTTATGAAAATAAGGAAAATCGTATATGCGATAATATTAGCTATTTTAATTATAAGTTCAATTGGAGTTGTAACAATAGGAAGTTCCTCAAGGTTTGAAACAGAGATAGTAAATGCAGATTTCAATGATAAAAAATTTGGTTGGAATGTAAATACAAATAAAATTTATAATTTTAATGATGAAAAAATATCCGAATATAGCAATAAAGACTTTAAAGAGGTTGATGGAATAACTAATATACTATTGTTAGGAACAGATAAAAGAGGTGTGAAAGATGGTGTTAGAACTGACAGTATGATAATAGCTACAATAGATACAGTTCATCATAAAGTGAAATTGACAACTTTATATAGGGATGTATTAGTAGAAATAAGAGGACATGGAAAAGGTAAACTTAATTGGGCATATGCTTTTGGTGGTATAGATTTGCTAAAAGAAACAATAGAAGATAATTATTTATTAAAAATAGATGATTATGTATTACTTGATTTTAATAGTTTTATAAAAGTCATTGATGCACTTGGTGGAGTAGATGTAAATATTGATAAAAAGATACTGAAAGAATTTAATCAACATATAAATGACATACAAGGTAATACAGCAAATAATATAAAATCAGCTGGAAAGCATAGATTAAATGGTACACAAGCTTTATCTTATGCAAGAGTAAGATATAACTCAGGTGGTGAGCAAGGTCGAACAAAAAGACAAAGAGAAATAATAAGTTCAATATCTGAAAAAATGAAAACTATCAGTATATTAAAATATCCTAACATTGTACAATCTATTCTTGGAAATGTAGAAACTAGCTTAGATATTAAACAGATTATAAATTTAGCTTATACAGTACATAAAATGGATTATAAAGATATAGACACATTATCAGTTCCTTTTGAACCATTATGTAAAGAGGGAAAATATAAAAAGTATGGTTGGGTATTTAGAACTGACTTATATGTAACTGCACAACTATTGAACATGTATATATATCAAGATGAACCTGTCGATTTGAGTAAAGTAGATAAAGAATCTTTGAGTTATTTAGAATAAAGCCATTTTAAAATGATATGGATAAAAATATACATGGCACATTATAAAACAGTCTTAGAATCTAATTTAAAGCGTCACCTTTAAATTAGAAAAGGCAAACACCAATACTTAAATTTTTACGACTAAAATTTAAGTGTGTATAAATATAGATTAAAAGTAAATTGATAGGAGCTGATAAAATGCGATATAAAATAATTGTTTTTATTTCTGTGGCTCTATGTATTATTGGATGTAGTTTCTATGTAAATGCAGATGTTATAGGTGATTTAAATGGAATAGGTGAAAATAATAATGCTGAAATAAAAAATAATGAAGTAATTGAAAATAATAATGGAAGCGATTTAGATAATAATAGTATTAATCCAAATGAAAATAATAGTATGGAAAGTCCACAACCAGGGCTTTCTAACAATCTTCCAGATTACTCTAGTAAACAAGATAAAGATAGTATAAGAGCAGCAGAGAATATACTTTCAAATATGAGAATATCTTCAGAAGAAACAGCATTTGCAAGTTTTATGTTAAGTCCAATCATGAACTTAATTAGAAAAGCAGTATCCATCTTTGCAGTTTTAATAATGGTATTGTATTTACCAATAACTGCTTCTGATTTGATTTACATAACTTTTCCTCCTATTAGAAACTTTCTTTATAAAAAAGGGAATTCTTCTTTTGGCAATCAAAGTGAAATGTATGGCATGGGTTCTCAAAATACAAATTCCAGTATGCGTTGGGTTTCTGATGAATTAGTCTCATGTGTTAGTGATTTTGATAGAAGTCAACAACAAAATCAAGGATTTGATGGAATGCAAATGCCAAAAAGGAAAATATTATTGATTTCTTATTTAAAAAGAAGAAGTGTAAGTATTGTTTTGTTAATTGTAAGTGTTGTTTTATTATTAATGACTACTGTTTTCTCTGATTTAGGTATAAAATTAGCAATATTATCACACAAATTAATCTTAATATTAATGCATTCTATTTCTGGATAGAGAGAAAGGAATATATAAATGGAATTTAAGTCATTGAATTTTAAAAGAGAACAGAAAAGTATTAAACGTAATAAAGAAGATTTATCAAAAAATGAACAGTTAAACAAATTAAAACTTGAAGCTGAATCAAAGATATGTGAAGCATTAGAATCAAATGAGAAGGTAATGATTCAAGTAGATGAAAGTGTACTCATAGATTTCATAGAGTTGTTAGACTACCTAACAAACTTATATGATTATAGACAAATTGATAAAACTAAATTTATATTTTATAATAAAGAGCTGCTTATATAAAGAGGTGATTGTGATGAAGAAGATAGTAAAAAGAAATCTACATGAAAGAAGCTCAGAAATATCAAATAAACTTGGAATACCTAAAATAACTGTTGAAAATGTTTTAGTTGAATATATAAATAGTATACATAATTCTATAGATGAAGGTGAAGATGTTACAATTGATACTATTGTTTCAATAAAACAAAAAATAATTGATGATAAAAAAATTATTCGTTGTAGATTATCAAAAACAATAAGTGAAAGAAATAAATGAAAATAAAATAAAAAAATAAATAATAAAACCACAAAGATTTTTCTTGTAAATTTATTATTCTATTAAAAGAAAAAATAAAAAAAGTAACTGTTATAAAAACAGTTACTTTTTTTATTTTTATAAGAAAGTGTGGTGAGAAAAATACTATATAAAACTCATAAGGCAGGAGGAACATTAGCTATGTTAGTAGTTTTTTCATACATGAAGCATAAAGGTCTATTAGTTGATGAAATAAATCCACTTGTACAATTAACCATAATGTATCCAGCTTCTTCATTTGGAAGTACAATAAGTGATTTAGACCATCCGTGGTGTAATGTAAAAGAAAAAACTCCATTTAACTATTTCTGTCATTACTTGATACATCTAACAAAACCTGTTCATCGTAGTTGGCAAACACATAGTTTAATGTTTGTTGGGAGTATATGTATTCTATTGTCTTCAGTAATTAATCTAGGAATTAAAGTTTATGGTGAATCTATTTCATTAATATTAATTCGCTTAATGTTAATAGGATTCATTTCAGGAATATCAAGTCACTTATTCTTGGATTCATTTACTCGTGCAGGTATTCAAATTATACCTGGGTATACTTTTAAATTTGTCCCTAATTCTAAGACTTTTAGCACAGACTCCACTTGGGAAAATTTAATTTTCAGGATATTAACAATAGGTATCATTATTATGCTAATTTTACTTTTGAAAATGGGTTGAGAATTCTAAAAGTAAATAATTTTTAATAGTGTAAAGATTTTATTATAGATGAAAGATTTTATTAAAACAAAGAGGAGGTAGATAATTAGCATGGTGTTTTATAACTTTGTATTCCAAGTATAGTCGCTATGCAGAAAATCAAAGAGGTGATTGTAGTGAAAATTAAAAAAAGTTTTATAATATTTGCAATGACATTAATTACTGTTTTCTCTTTAAACAATGTATCATTTGCAGACCCAGTAGGTGTAGATGATAATGTAACAAATGGTACTGGTGGAGTACAACCAAAGACAACAGCCAATGCAGGTGGGACATACACTGCACCCACTAGTTCAGAAGATGGAGTAATTGATATAAAAATACCACAATCAGACCAAAAAGCATTAGGAGAAATTGCTGAGAAAATAAATAGCTCTGAGAAAGGTGGTCAACAACCACTTCAATCTGCTAATCCTGATGTTACTTTAAATGGAACAGCTTTTCAAGTGACTGAAGGTTCTATAAAGTTTAACTCAAAAGAATTTGCTCAAGCAGATAAAAAAAGTTCAAAGCAAAACTTAAGTGTATTTGTTGATGAGTTAAAAAACTCACAAGTATCAGATGAAACTCAGCAATATATTTTTGATTTAATAAGACAACAAAACACAAGTGCTAGTGTAATGCTTATTCCTATGATAATGGATAGCACTAAAGCAGATACTTACACTGCAATGAGAGTTATGTCACCTTTATCTGAATTTATAAGAGTCCTTTTAGGAATGGGTGCAATAACTGTCGTATTTACTCTAGTAATTACAACAATTATAGATTTACTTTATCTTTCTTTCCCATATGGAAGAAACAGTGGCCAAAAACCTTCAGCAGTCTCTTTAGAAGCTTACTCAGCTCTAAAAGAATGTGAATCTTCTATAACATCATCTGGAAACTTCAAAAGTCAGCATTTGATATATGCTAAGCGAAAAGCTTTTTCTTTTATAATAGTATCATTTTGCTTAGTATATTTAGTTGCTGGAGAATTAAGTGGTGTTGTAGCATGGTTCTTGAGTCTAGCAAGTGGATTATTATAAAATCATTTTTTATAAGGGAGAAGGATAGGTTTTTTAATTCCTTCTCTTTTTACAAGGAGGAATAGTTGGTGAATTTTAAAAAGCTTATACAAAAATGTATATCTTATTTATTAATACTTTTAATAACAGTTTCCTCTAGTAGTATATTATTTTTGTCTTTCCCTAAAAAAAGCTTTGCTGATAATAACTTAGCTGATAAGTTTGTTCAACTATCATTAGCACAAAAGGGAAAACCCTATAGATGGGGGGCAAAAGGGCCAAATGCATTTGACTGTTCAGGTCTTATTTACTACTGCTTAAAAACAATAGGATTTAAAGATGATTATGTAACATCTTCAGCAGTTTTCAATGGAAGAGTTAGTTGGATGACAAAAATAGATTTATCTGAAGCAAGAGCAGGTGATATTTTATCTAATAGTGGTCATGTAATGATATATTTAGGTAATTATCAATATATTCATGCCCCTCAAACAGGTGACGTAGTAAAAATATCAAAATTAAATTCTAATGGGATACGAGGAAAAGAAAAAGTGAGAGTTTATAGGATAAACGGTCTAGGTAATCCATCAAACAACTCTATGGGTGAAAGTACTAATAATAGCAATACTGTAACAGGCAAAGTATCTTTTTTAGATTGGTTTGAAAATTCATCAGAAGTTAACAAGATATTACCTCGGGATGAATATGCAAAAAATACAAAAGATAATAGCTTTATTGTAGCAGATGTTAAAACTGGTAAAACATTTAAATGTATTCGAACTGGAGGTACAAATCACTCTGATACTGAAACTGTGACACAAAAAGATACAGATATTTTAAGAAGTATTTGGGGAAGTTTAGATAGCTGGGAACGTAGACCAGTAATAATTTATAGTAAAGGTAAAATGTTTGGAGCATCAATGGCTGGTGCTTTCCATGCAGGATTAGAAAGTGAGCCAGCTAGAGTACATACTAATAAAGCTAGGTCAAATGGATTTGGACCAGGCATAAATTATGATTCTGTAAAAGGAAATGGTGCAGATGGACATTTTGATATACATTTCATTGGCTCTAGAACACATACAACAAACTCATTAAATGCAGCTCATCAGGATACTGTTAGAAAATTAAAAGAAGAATATGATGGTAAGTCATATACTATTAATTTAGATAATGAGACTGGTGGTTCTTCAAGCAATAGTAATTTCAATGGTGATACAACAATAGCCGATGCAATGCCAGATGTAAATTATCCTGACACATCAAAAATGGATGGGGGTACAGCGCATGTAAAGCCACAGAATTGTGAACCTCCAGATGGTTCTTATTATTTTGATGAAGATGGATGTATGGTTTTAAAAACCAAATGGAATAGAAAGCCTGGTCTCTTCGAAAAAATATTGAAAGGTAAACAAAATGCTGTAATTACTGAATTTGAGCAATTAGAAAAAGATAAATTTGGTGAAAGTGAAGTCAGTGGTGATTTAGCAAAAACGGTTAATTTATGGGACTATGATTTAGATAAATTATATACAAATAATGAATCAATTGCCTTTTATATGAGTGATGGCTCCACTCAGTTTAGAATGTATATTCCTAGAGGTGTGGATGATAGTGGAAATAGTATAAATAAAGAAATAATTGATATGACCATATTAGCAATCCAAGCTTATAAAATGGTTGTATTACAAGCTATATCAGGTGGTGCAATAAAAACTGGATATAATTTATTTACATTCTATTCAAATAAACAAATCCCTCTGAAAGATATTATAGATGTAAAACATACAAAAGATGGCATAAGACCTCTTAAATCTAATGGTTTACTTAGATATTCTTTAGATTATTTCTACCACCCACTCTTAGGTAAAATGGATGCTAAGAATGTACCTAAAACAGATGATGAGTGGAGGGAAAAAGAAAAAGAAATTGATTTAATCTATAGTGAAGCTGGAAAATTAAAATTCGATTTAGACCCAGATTTTAAAGCCTTTATGGATAAAGCTTCTGCTGAAGGCAAAACATCAATGGATATAAAAGGAGTCCCTGTTAAAGATACAGATGGAGTAGAATCATACAAGCTTCCTTTTTCAAATGCTAGAGTTAAACCTTTAAATCGAGTAACCACTTTAATGAGAGTTATTGTTCCTTATAAATTTGAAAAGAAAGAAAATAGTGATAAATATAAGATAAATTCGACACTAGGATATGAATTAAAAGATGATGTTAAACTTTTTATAACTCATGCTCAAGTATTTTTAAAAGATGGTGAGGATGATTATCAAAATAAAGCTAGTTTTAGAACTTTTGGGATAGATGATGATGGTTTAGCCTTTTACAATTACAAATTAGATGGGAAAGTAGTAGGAGCAATAGTCCCAACAGTTTTTAATGAGGTTGTATATAACACTGAAGATAATAAACCATATTTCACAGGAAGACAAATAAGATTTGATAACAACTATGTAGATAATTTGGAATTCAAAAACAGTAATTTAGAATTATTGTCAGCTGACCATATTGGTGCAGGTAAAACTCAGTTAAACTTAAATGAGATAGCATTTAATGAAGGTTCTAATTATATAGTTCCAGAGGACCATACTGGTGTTGATTTAAATACAGATAGTTTTTATTTACAAACAGATTTTGATACACGAACAGAAGGTAAACCAAATGAAACAACAGAGGAAGAAATCCAATCAGCAGAAGAATCTAGTGAAGATAAAAAGAATCAAGAAGATGAAGATAATAATACTTCTAATAAAGAAGAAAATGGTCCTGAAGCGAATGATGATAAACAAGATGGAGATTCTGAGGATAGTTCAGATAATGAAGAAAAATTGAGTAAAGCATATGTAAATGAAGAGATAGAAGATATATTTAAAGTTGGTTCAAGAAGTTCAATTCCTTCTATACTCCCTAAAGTTTATGCAGATAATGAAAATGATAGTGTAGAAAAAGATGAATCAGCATTATCAAAGGTTAAAAATTTTGTATTTAGAAAATCTAAAAATACAGTTAATATTGAAAATGCTAATAAGGATTGGGGACATGGGATAACAGAATCTCAATTATCTACACAAACTAGAAAACAGATTAAAGGACATGAAAAACTTATAATACAACTATCAAATGTATATAAAGTTAATCCAGCTCTTATGGTAGCTATAATGATACAAGAATGTGGAGGTTCTCCAACAGCTACACATAAAAATAATCCTTTTTCAAATGGGAATAGAGCCTTTTCTACAATGGAAAAAGGTATAAATAGAGGAATATTTAATGTGTCTTACAATCACATAGCAAAACATAATCCAACTACAATAGAAGAATTAGGAAAGAATTATTGTACTGAGGGCACTGCTGGTTGGATAAAAGGTGTAAAAAATATATTTAAAAAAATAACAGGAAGAGATTTTAAAGCTTCTGATATGGGCTCTGGAGTAGAAGCTAAGTCAGATGAATACATTGATGAATCTAAGCTTCCTGATTACAATGAAAAACCAATAACAAATACAAATGATGATTCTAGTGATATTCCTGCAGGCGATACAGGTATTACAAAAAATGATGAACAACTTTATAGTGGATTTTCAATATATAGAAATAATTCAACAAATGACAATACACAATTACTAAGTTGGTTGCGTTCACCAACAGCTCGTGCATTGGCAAATGCTTCAGCTGAAGAAGCTACAGAATATATAACTGGAGAGTTTGAGATGAAAAATAATACTATCTCATTCAAAGACTGGGAAAGAATGAATGAAATTAGTTCTGAGCTTAAAATTAAAAATAGCAATAACAATAGTTTAATCTATGCAATGAGACTAATAACAATGGGATTTGGAATTCTAATGATGGCTTATGCAGTTTTCTTAGTTCTAGGATATTTCATTGATACACATAACTTTGGTGTTAAGTTCTTAATTGTTAGTATACTCACTTTTGGAAGATTACATCCTATATCTCAATGTATGAAAGATGAATATATTTCTTCTGAAAATGGGAAAAAATATGTTACTTTAACAGATATATTGAAAATAGCTTTTTTAACATTGTTAGCAGGTTCTTTTTTCATATTAGGCTCACCAGTGATAGAGTTTCTTGCTTCTATATATATAAAAATTAATTCTTGGTTAGGAGGATTCTAGGTGAAAAATAAAAGAAATCAAATATCATATAAAAAATATATGAGCATGTTTATAATAACAATTATGTTATTTTCTGTTTTTTCACCTATAGTATTAGCTGAACCTGTACAAGATACAGGTTCAACTGACACTAATGGTGCAGGAACACAGACAGAAAGTGGTGATAATGCTACAGCTATGGGTACTAGTATGATATCTTTCTTTAGAAATGAACGAAATGGTTTAAATACTGGTGGAATTGCAAAAGAAGAATATCTAGTATATGGAGCTTATTTATCAAATTATTTCATTCCTGGAAAAACTATTGTAAGTGATTTTAAAAGAAACGACTTAGCTGACAAATTGAGTAAAAGACATTTTGATGGAAATGATAAAAGTTCTACTTTTCTAGAGTTGAATACAAAACTATATGATGCTGTTGTATCTAAAGATAATGGTCTTGGAGGTACAAAGGGTATATTGAAATGTAACAATAATGAAATAGATGGGATTGCTTTTTTAACAGCTATGGCCAATGAACAAAAAATAACATGTAATGGTAAAACAGTTATAGATTTTAGTACAAAAGGCTATAAAGGAATGATGCAAATACTGACTGGTGTTGTTCCCTCTGTTGTTTTAGGAGAAAAAGGGTTAAGGTCCTGTAAAAAACTTTTTATGGATGGTATAGGAAATGTTTGGGGAAGTTATTCAGATGTAAGTATGGATAAATATATGCTTATAATCCCTGCTTGTCTTAACCCCTCAGCATTTAGTAATGGTGCTAATAAGATACCTTTAAATAATGTATTCGCAATGGGAGCACTAATAAATGTAGATGACAATAATATAATAAATGGTAGCGATAGTAAACTTTTACCATATTTTAATTTAAAGAGTCGCTTAAAAGGAGATGATGCACGTAACATGCTTAGTATCTATGGTATGTTATCTCCAAGTGATTTTTTAGGGTCAACAGATAGAATTATAAAAGGTGGAAATTCATTAAATGATGCATCTATTATAAGTAATATTAAAAAGATATTAAATGCAAAAGAAATAAATGGTTCATATTCAAGTGGTAAGTTTAAAGTAATATTATCTTTAGATTTTGATAAATATAGTTCATTAAGTAAGGATATCGAAAAAATATTTCCTAAAGATAAAAATAATCGTAGTAAGTTAACTCATTTTTTAGGTGATGCTATAGTGGCTGGTAAAGGTGAAATAACAGATAACATGTATTACTTTGTTGATTCTGCATCTAAGGGTAATAACTCTTTATTAGGAAATCAAAATGCAGGTAATTTTAAATCTAATGGTGAGGATACAGAAGCTTTACTTCAAAATTTAGTTTCAAAAGATGGTTTATTTACTGCAGAAGAGAAGGGAAAGCAAGAGTTTTACACAGGAGGTACAATTAATAGTAAATTTCTAAACTTTCTTAAAGATTTTTATAGCGATAAAAATTCTCAGAAAAGTAAAGCTAAAAGCTATATATCTGGAAAAGCTTCAGATGATTCTTTAAATCGCTTAGTTTCTTTCTTTAATACAGGAACATTTAACCATGCTAGTCAAAAGCAAGTAAATGATACATTATCCTCTCTATCAAATAAAGGTTTAATGTTTCATATGTTATTACCAGGCAACAAGATGAATTTAGTAGATAAAGGTCTATTTCAAGGAAGTGTTCCTGCTATATGTGGGATGACTTATATGGATACTATTTTAAGAGATATGACATACTTATCAAATGGAAAGTGGACTGTGGAGAGCATAGTAGGAAAAGATGATAATACTTACAAACCATTCATAATGAGAAACAAAGGGATACTAATGCAAGGAAAAGATTATGGAGGACTAGATGGTGTTAAAACAAATGACATAAATAAAATCGCAACATTATTATATACAAGTTTGGCTTATAAAGTTGTTTCTATATCAAAAGATGTGAGACGCTGGATGAGTTATGATACTAAAGCTGGTGCAAGTATAAATTTAGCAACTGGTTCATCAACAAAGATAGCTACAAATATAGCAGATGGAAACAACTTTTGGTCTGGAATATATTGGGGATATATGGTTAATATTTTAGGCATACAAATAAAAGATGGTAAATTAGTCCCAACAAGTAGTGGAAGTGGTTTATTATTACCACTAGATGTAGCAACTACAGGAACTTTAGATTTAAATACTATAGATAATAATGGTGTAAATAAATCACAAGATAAAAGCTTAGAGGATATGCAAAAAGATATAATAAGTAAAATTTATGGATTATTACAGCCAGAATCAAATGAATATAGAAACTCTCTATTAAAATCTTCAATAGATGGATACATATTATCAACACATAAATCAATAACAGGCTCCTGGTTAGGAAATTCTTTTATTGTTGGGAAAGATATAACAAGTAGTTATAGCTCTTCAGTAGGATATGTGAACTTACCTTCACTTCTTGATTTACCATTTACGTCTTGGGTTATCAAAGATTATGGAATGTTATATCTATGTTCTTTATTAGTTATATTGATTATGTTAATTCTATCTGTAATAACTAATATAAGAACCATAAAAGACTCTGTTATAATGTTCTTTTTATTAGCTGTTGTTTTAATGCTTCCTCAATCATTAATTGTAAATATGGTTGATATAACAAATAGTGCTAGTGATAGTATATTTTCAAAGAAATTTAATTATTGGGCAATAACACAAAATGAACAATTGCTTCAAACAAATAAATCAAAAGCTACAACAATAGAGGACACTAGACTCGAAAAGATAAATGCAGCTGGGCAAGGTAATAATAACATAAACAGTTCTTCAAATGAAGCTACAGTAACTTTGAAGTGGATGTCACCAAAAAAAGAAGATGTGTTTAAACAAATATTTTCAGAAGACATAGTTTCAAGTGGTTTAGAAAAAAACATGAGTATATTTAGATTTTTATTTAGTAATGTTTTTAATCAAGAGGAATATGTAAATACAGATGATTTTGTAAATTATTTGTATAGACCATATAGTGCAATAATAGCAGATGCAAAATCTTCTTATGACAGTTTAGTTAGTAATGATTCTGAAAAAGATAAAGTTAGTGGAGACATTGGAAACTATTGTTCTTACATTTCAAATTTACCTTCATATCGATTTAAAGTAATAAGAAGTGGAATAGATTCAAAACAAGACAACTCAGATAAAGTAGGTGTGTATAAATATGATGGAACTCCTACTGGATACAATACTGGTGATAATGAAGGTGATGATAAAAAAGATAGTGTTTTAGAAATTAGTAATGACAATTATCGTTATTGGGGATTAGCAAATAGTAGTATAACAAGTGCTATTTTTAGAGAAACTTATGATTTGGAAACAGCAGGATTAACAAGTTATTCTCAAGATGATTATTCTAATGCTTTTTTACTTTTAACAGAAAGCCCTTACTATTATTTCTATAATGTATTACGAAGTCGTTATGAAGTCATGGATGGTGGCTTTAAATCTGCATTATTAACAAAAAATGTATTCAAATCTCTTGATACACAAACTTCAGCAGATACACAAATTAGAGATTTCTTAGATTTAGAGGGATTGTTTACTTATGTAATTCCATATCTAAGACAATCTAATGAATATGTTTATAACTGGACAAATATTTATGGAAGAAAAATAAATAAATATAATTTTGAAAATGGTGTCTCTGGAGCAGATTATTCAGAACAATTTGAAGAAGCTAAAAAACAAAAAACAGCAATGGAAAGTGTATGGAAAATGTATACTCCGTGGGTTGACCAACTTTATACACTAAAAGTAAAGGATTACAATGTTGGTAGAGGATTTGGTTTAAATAGAGGTAATTTGGTGGAAGATACACTAAATCCAAGTTCGTATAATTCAGAAACAAGACCAATGGTTTTCTCAAAAGCAGATATGAATATAAATTCTCTTTCAGAAAATAGCTTAACTGATGTTGAGTACAGAATTCAGAAAGTCTTAGAAGATACTTACGAAGATTTTATGTATCTTATAAACTATTATGATTTTAGTGATGAAACACTTATAAATATTGCAGCTATGATGGCAACATTTAATTTTAATAGTTCTTTTTCCAATAACAAGATTTTGGGAAGTGGAACAAAGTTATATCCCCAAAATTTTGAACTTAAAAACTTTAACTATGATGCGTTCCAAAGGCTTATGTTGGCCAACGCAACAGGTGAACCTATAAAAAATGAAAATGATTTATATGAAAGAATATTAGCCAAAACATCTATTTTTACAGGATTTTTTATAATAGTTAAAGATATATTTGGAGTATTTTTGATTCCAACAATAAAAATATTAATATTGATGTCATTATTTTTACTGATGATGGTAATAAGCTTCTCTACATCAATCGCACCTTTAAATAAAATTCTAGAAAAGACATTTAACCAGATATTACTTCCAGTTATAATTTTTACAACTAGCTCTATTGCATTTTCATGGACAATCGCCATGCTCATGGGAGAAGGATTTACATCATACATTGGAAGCAAAATGCCTTTTTCTGGTATAACTGACCCAACGATATTATTAATTGTAGCAATATTCATAGATTGTTTATATATGTTTTTCCTTTTTAAATTACTAAAACATATATGTGAATCTCTAAAAAGGAGTAGTATGTCTATTTTACTAAATGTAATATCTATGGGTACTTCTATGGTAAAAAATATAGGGCATAGTGCAGCTAATTTAGGAAAATCATTTTTAGGTGAAAGTAATAGCAGTTTTAGAAATGGAGCTAATGATGTAGTTGAAAATAAACAAACAACAAATAATACTTATATAAACACAACAAATGTAATACCTAGTGAGAAAAAAGATTTAGATAATAAAAATATTATAAAAAGTAATATAGGCATAAGTTCTTCAGATAAAACATCTAAAGATTCAAAGAGTGAAAGAGAAGAAAAACTTATTAAAAAAATAAATGAATTAAGTGAAAATAATGGAAATGGAAAAGAAGATAGCACAGACAAAAATAATTAAAATAAAAGCGAAGATATTAAAACTTGTAAAAAAATAATACTGTTAAAGACTATTATATTTTGTTAAATGTAATAGTCTTTTTATTTTTTCACTTGGAGGGGATAAATGTGTTTACATTCTTTTATAAACTATTTGCTTTTTTTCATAAATCATCAACTAAAAAAAGTCAAGAAAAGCAGTCTATTGAAAATAAATTAAATACATATAGCAATAAGAAGAAAAAAAAGGGAAAATTATTAACTTTAATTATGATATTAATAGACCAGCTATCCTTTATAACAATTTTTCTTTCATCAATAATAATTACAATTTCTGTAGTACTACTATTAGGAATATTTATGTGTTTTATGTCTTTTATATCAATTTTCAATACAGATGATATTACAGAAAATAAAACCAATACATCCAATACTGTTACAAATAATAATTCTAGTACTACACTAAGTTGGACTGAAGAAGAATTCGCACAATATAGTGCTAATTTAAGTGATTATGAAAAAAATATATATAGATTAGGGATTTATTATAATAATGCACTTAAAGGTTATGATGGAACTCCTATATATAGTGATTCAGAACAAAGTCTTGTACATTTATTTAACTTAGGAGTGTTAAGTACTGAAAATGGTATGCAATTTTTTAAAGGAAATAAACAATATGATATTTCAAAGATACCTTCAGATATTCCATATAATTCTGCTGGGTATGGTTATCTAGGTTTATCTCGTAAAGAATCGCTCACTCCTATGGGTGGTAGAATCCCTGCTGCTAGTAAAACAGCTATTAGAAATAAATATAAACCTACTAAATCTTTTAGTGCTGAAAGTCAATATAGCCCATATGGTGCTTTAGCATTAAGCACTATTTGGAAAGAAAAACAAAAAACTTATGCAGATAGAACCGTTGATAAGGTTACTAAAGTAGTTGAAAGTTGGGGAATAATTGAAAATAAAGAATATATGATTAATTTTATAAAGAATTGTCTTATTAATGCACAATTTCATGGTGCATATTTAAAAGACCATCCAGCTTATGCAAACTTTATATGTGCAATGTATTGTGCTACTTCAGATAATGATTCAGAAAGGAGTTTTGATAAATGGACTATAGAAGGTGGTTATGATGAAAGTAGTTTACGAAAATCAATACTTGGAACAAGTAAACATGGTTCTGTTAGAAGCTTATCAAATCCTAGCCAATTTCAAAAAAGTTTAGGTGGTTCTAAGCTTATTTTAAATGGAACTCAGCTTAAAGAACCTTTGTGGACATTTTTATGGAACAAATTTAGTGATAAACAAGGCATGAAAGATGCTTGGAATGGATGTAAGAATTTAAAAGTTGCAGACCAGGTTCTAAATTTTCATTATGGTTTAAATTCATATTTACAAGCTGCAAGGATGCAAAATAATTTAGCAAAAAAAATGGGAATTCAAGAAAATAATAATTCTAATGCACCAAATGTAAGTGTAGGAAATTTCAAAGAAACTAGTGGTAAAGGTCAAGCTATAGTTGATGGCAAGACTACAGAAGCTTTATTATCATCTTATAGTGGTAGCAATAAATCATACATAATGAACACATTAAAACCACACTGGGGTTCTTCCTCATTTCTTCAAAAAAAAGGAAGTGCCTATTCAGGAAAATATCAGGATGTTAAATTTGGAGTTCCCTTTTTTGGACAAGGTAACAAATTTGGTGAAAGTTATGGTAACTCTCAATGGTATCCAGGTGGAGCAACATATAATCGCTCTGGTTGCATGATATATTCTTGTGCTTATACAGTAAGTGCTTTAACAGGTAGATTAGTAAATCCACCTGAGATGGGAGCTATAATGATTATGAAAAATGGTCTCGTAAGTGCAGGTATATCTATGAGTAATATGCCTAATGTATTTAATAGCTTAGGTCTTAATAGTAAATATTATGAGGATAATAATTGGATAAATCATATTAATGAGGCAGTTGATAAAGGGGGAATTGCTATAATACGTTTAACTAAACCATATGCAGCAGGCTCTGAGCATTTTGTTGCTATTACTGGCAGACAAGGCGATAAATATAATATGTATTCTTCTACACACATTGACCACAGTATGCAACTACAGTCAAAAGCTTCTTTATTAAAAGCTAAAAAATCAAATAGAATGTTATGTGTATGGAAATAAATTTTTATAATTTGGAGGGAAAAATGAAGAAAAATCTTAATACACTTAAAGCACTTGTATTTATATCAGTATCAGTATTATTTATCTCTTTATATAACAATATTCATAAGGACACAGAAAATAATTTATTAAATAGTTCTTTAGAGATTGGAAATATTATCAAAGATTTTTATAATGGTGAAGATACTTTAAATCAATTAGTAAATAATCCATCTATTGATTTGAAAGTACTAGATAAGATAAATAACTATAATCTAAAATTAAAAACTTTAAATAATAAGGAATTAAATTTAACTGAATATTATAATACAGTCTTTAAAGAATCTGATATAGAAGAATCAGAAGGAACACCTGTAATAGATGATATAGTGGAAGAACAAACAGAAAGTTATCCATCAGAACCTCAAATAGATAATGATAAAAACATTTATACTACTGCAAATGGGCAAAATTTTATAAAAATAAATGATATAGACATTTTGGATGATTCATATGCTACTTTAGCATACAAAAACAAATGGTTAGTTATTCCAATAAATCAAATACCTTTAACTTATGATAGGATTATTGATAGTTCTAATTATAAATATAAATTAAAAACATATGAAAACAATAAAAAAGATAAATCTATAAAAATAATATATGTTTCAAAATTAGATATAGACAATAAATTAATAATTGAGGTATTTTATAAAAATAAAAATTTAACTGATATTAAGATATTAGATAATCTATAGTGGAGGGGATATATTTTGAAAAAATATGTAAATATTGTACTGCATGTGATAATATTGACATCAATTATAATGGTGTTTTCAAAATTAAAGACTAGTGATAGCTATGAAGATAAAAGTATTAAAATAAACGAAATAAATTCAAGTGAAACTATAAAAGACTATGAGATGTCAAAATTGAAAAGCAAAAAAATAGAAAATATTCTTTTAAATATAATTGCTACTCAAAAAGAAGACACTAAGTTAAAAGAAGTAAATGGTGTTTCTAATAGTATGGCCAATAAATTAAATCTAAAGCTAATTAACTTAGGAAAAGATATCGAGAATTATTTAGAAGATACAAAGTATGAAGATGAAAACAGAATAAAAAAAAGTAGAATGGAATTACTTAGAGAATATAGTGAAGTACACTATTTTTTAGATAGTGATAATGGTAAATTGTCACAAACTTTTATATTTTGGCTTCCTGATGGAATTATATCGCAAGTAGAATTAACATGGTTGGGAGGAAAATGTATTGATGAAAAAATTTTTAGTGGTATTTAGCATTTTAATTTTACTTTTTTCAGTTATAATTACTATTCATACGGAAAATAAAAAAGTATTTGTATTGTCTAAAGATTCCATTGCATTAAATGAATTCAATAATGCTAAAAATATTGCTGTTAATTGTGTAGATTTATATAAATTAGTAAATAAAAATGAATTTAATAATATTAAAGCTAAACTATATGATACTTTTAGTACTACTTTACAAAATGAATATTTTAAAAAAGATTTAGATAGCGAAATAACATCAGTAAAAAAAATAAAAATACTAAATATTGTTGGAGAAAAATATGATGAAAAAGAATTTATAAAAAATAATTCAAAAAAATATTTCTTTAAAATAGATGTTGAATTAATTAGAAATAATCAAATTATAAATAAATGTATGTTAGTAACAATAGAAAAAAATAAAGTTACTGATATTCAGTCTATAAAATAAAAAAAGAGTAGTTTGGATAATTTATCCACTACTCTTTTTTTAATTTTTTCAAAAAAATAAAAACCATTTTTTATTTATATATATAGCAATATTTTTAAGGGGTGATTAAAAATAAAAAATAATTAATTGGTGGTGATTAATATTGAAAACATAAAAATACCATTTCCTATATGTCTAAAAATAAAATATAGGAAAAATTTTTAGTTCAGAAATAATAATTGAAATATAAATTTATACAAAATGGAAAATGGGGGAGGATTTATTATGATTAATTGTATGGAGGGTAAAATAGTTAAACAAAAATATAATGCTAAATTTTTCTATGATAATTACAGCAATACTTATCCTGCAATTTTTAATAAATATATTAAAAAAGTGCAAGGCGACTTTAGATATTTTATAACTTGTAAAAAAAGATTACCAGAATTTGAGGATGATATATATTATAGTAATTTAAATATTTCATTATTGATAGAACAGTTTAAAAATGAAGATTATCTATCAGTTACTATAAAAGATTTAAGAAAACATGATTGGACTAGTCCTTCAATGTATGAAATATTAGAAAATGCAACACTAAATTCCAAAGAGAAAAAAGTATTTGAGGTATTTGAAAATAAAACTAGAGTATATAGATTAAAAAAATATAATGGAGAAATTATACAAACTAATTGGGAATCAAAGCAACTTGGTTCGATTTTAATTAATAAAACAAAGATAAAAATATCTTATGAGGACTATAAGATATGTTGCAACCTAAATACTCATGAATTGAATGTCTATAGAAATGAATTTATTCAATATGATGATAAATGCAAGGATATTATATTTAAGTTATATAGAGAATTAGAACTAGAAAACAAAAACGATTTTTATAGAGATATTCTAAATACAATAAAAAAATATTTTGGTCAGAATAGTGAGGTTTAATAATTTGTACAAACTTAACAAATTAAAAATAACAATTATTTTCTTCTTTTTATTGATGTTAACTGGTTGTAATAAGACTATTTCTTTAGATGTAGCACAAAGTAGAGTAGATAATTATAATAAATTAGTTCTTGATACTATGAAGTCTTATAAAGAGGCTTATCATTATGCAAAAGAAAAAAAAGATATTATAAAGGATATATATGAAGATGATGGAATCGCTAGAAATGAAAAATACAAATTAAACAGGATGACAGAAGAACAAAAAAATGCATTTAAAATAAGAAATTCAGTTGCTTTTGATAAATACTTTACATCACTAGGTATGGCTGGCATTAAAGAAATTTTAATTATTAATGGTAGTGAAGATTACATAATGACAATTGTATTGTATTGGAATGTTGGAAGTTTATTAGGGATAGAAAGAAATATATATATAAATAATTAATTGGAGGATATTTATTTGAAAAACTTTAAAATTTTCTCAAAGTTTAATAAAAAAGAAGTAACCAGTATAAAGCTTAGGCCTAAAAAGAAAAGTTTTTTTATTAGATTACTTACAATAATAATTATTATAATATCATTTTTAAGTGTTCTTAATATAACCTTTTTAAATAAAAGAATTAATTCTATTTATAACAAAAGAATCACAACATTAGATAGAAAAGAAACTACAAAGCTTTGGGTTATAGAAGATATACGTTCATTTCTATTAATAAAAGATGAAAATAGTTATATAAAGGCTAAAAAAGATTCTCATTTTACAGATGATTTGAAGTATAAAATATTTGGAACACAATATGATGAGTCAAAATTCTATGCTGCTGAAGAAGTAAGTATACAAGAAGCTGAATATACACTAGAATCTAGTGCTAAAGATGAAATATATTGTATTAAAGCCATTTCAAAAAAAGAAGATAAAAAACATATACACAAATATTTAGTATTTGTTTCAAATAACTACATATATGATATAAAAGTTATTTGATTTTAAAAGGAGTGCTATAAAATGAGACCTGAAAAAAATAGTGATGTAGTTAAAATTCCACTTACATTTGATTTTAAATCAAAAGGATTTGGTGATTCTAGTGGAAAAATTATAATAATCATTTTGATATTAATATTTTGGGGAATAACTTCTCTAATTGCATTGTTTAAGCTATCTTTAATGTTAAAAATATTATATCCATTATTATCATTTATAGTTTTTCTAAATATTATTAGATTTCTTGTTTTGAGAGAATTATATTTTAGAAAAAAAAGAAAAGAATTATTAGATAATCAATATTTATTTAAACATACTGTGTTTTGGAATATTTGTGATATAAGCGATACTTATCCATATGTAGCACAATTCGCTAACAATTTAAGAGGAATATTTGTTCTATTCAAAAACTCCGAAATTGTAAGTAAAGGCGAAGATGGTATGTTTGAACATCATGAGGCTCTTGGAGAAAGTTATAGAGAACTATCAAGAAGAAATATATTTTTTAGTCATATAGACTATATGGATTCAGTTGGAAAAGATGATAGAATGAATAATCATTTTTCTAAATTAGATAAAATTGAAAACCAAGATTTAAAAGAATTATTAACAATAATTTTTGATAATATGCAATATGAAATGAAGAATTACTATGCATGTTATGATGCATATTGTTTTTATTTTAAAGGAAGAGCTGATTTGTTTTTTGATGATTTGAAAGTAATTCTAGATAAAATGCTTCTTGCGAATTATGAGGAATATACCATATTAGATAAAAATGGGATTTCAGATTTAGCAAAGAAAACATTTAACATTGATGAATTTTCTGCTACCAACACAATTAATGAAATATTTAAATCAGTTATAGAAACTAATTTTATAACTGTAATATGGACAGAAAATAATGGTATTAGAACAAGAATAAGTCAAACTTCTGAAGAACTCAAAGAGCTTAAAAGAACGTCTATGGAAGAATATAAAGCGCAAAAATTATTAAAGAAAAAAACTAAGAAATTCAAAAGAAATAAAAAATTAAAATTATTTATCAATAAACTTCTCAGAAAGCCAATTAATCTTAAGGAAAATAATGAAAAAATTATTTTGTTTGATGATGATGAAACAGAGAACGATGCTCGTGTTAAATTAGATACTGATATATTAAAAAGAGATGATGATAACATTATTGTAGGAAATGATGATGATGATATTATCATTGAAGAAGATGATGATATATAAATAAATATTTAAGAAGGGTGAGAAAATTTGAAAATTGTTATATTAGGTAAAAAAACTGCTAATAAAATAAAAAATGTACTCGAAAAAACTCAAGATGGGACTAGCATAACTGTATATTCAAACATAAATGACTTTGTAACAGATTATAATTTGCGAAAAAAAAATGCTGCTGAAATAGATAGATTCATAGTTTTACAAGATACTTTCAATGAAATAAAAGAAGAAGAATTAGATTCTTTACTCAATACATTTAATAATTACTTATGTAAATATCATCCTTCATCTAAAGTGATTAGTCTTATAAAGAACGCTTCCATTTTAGATCATATTACTAATAGATTATTTTCACCAACAATGCTTCACATACACATAAAAGAAGCTATTAACTATAATGACATTATTAATATCGCTACATTAAATATAAATGTACTTAGTAAAAAATATGAGAATACTCTTGAGAGTTTTTCTTCAGATAAAGATATTTTAGAAGAAGATGTAAGTTCTACTATTAAAGAGCCAGACTCTCACACAGTAGAAATGAAAAATAACAATGAATATCCTAAGAAAAAATTATTTGGTCTATTTGGAAGAAATTCTAAAAACAAAAAAAATATATCTAAAGTTAACACCACTTTAAGCCCCATTGGCCAAATAACTGATTTAGAAAAAATACCTACTGAAAATAATGTGGCTATAGTGGAAAAGAACTCAGATGTACTTAATAAAAATGAATTTGAGCAAGAAAACATTCCATTACCAAGTGTTTCTAACGAAGATGATATTCAAATTGAATCGATTGAGCAAACAATATCTAAAAATAATTTAGTTGAAGATTTAATCATTAAATCAGATAGTTTAAAAAGTGACTCTAGTGTAGAAGAAGCTTGTGAAGTGGAAACTGAAGTTGATAATATGCACTATGAGTTCAAAGAAAATATACAAATTGATAATGTAGATAAAGCATTAGAAGAATTAAATGAATTTGCTATCAATGCAAGAAATGCTGGTAACATTATTGATGTAGCGATTGATAATAAAAGTATTAATAACTCCAATATAAATAATATCGAAAATAATCTGGAAGAGGTAGACACCTTATCAGATGACTTAGGAGATATAAGTTCTATGGTAGAAAAGTTTGAGGAGGCTAAGAAACCTAAAATCATAGAAAAAAAAGAAATTATAGAAAAAATAATTACTGTTAAAGGGAGAAATATTTCTAATGATGGGATAAGAATTATTGTTGTTACAGGTGATAGGAGAAGCCATATAACAACAACTGCTTTGAAATTAGCAAAGTATTTTAGTGAAACTAGCCAGGTGTTATATGTAGATTTTGACATAAAAAATAAAGGCCTATTATCACATTTAGGTTTATATGATTTATTATGTAGTGACCCAGTTGTACAGCAAGGTGTAAAAAATCTTAAAAAATCTATGAATTTAACTAAATTAACATATAAGACAAAGTTTGGATTTGATAGTTTACTATCAGCATATGATGTTGATGTAACTGAAGAAGATATATCTAGAGTTCAATCAATTTTAACCATACAAAAATATTATAAAACATTAATAATTGATTGTCCTATATCTTATATTAAAAATCTTAAGGAAATATTATTTCAATCAGAAGTATTAATTTGTTGTGACAATAATGATAGTGGAAGAATAAATACTTTAATATCCTTAAGCTCTCTAAATTCATCACCAGTTGCCTCCTCTATATATAGAGGGAAGTATATTATATCAAATGGAACTAACTCTGAATTCTCAAGACATATGAATTATTTAAGGGAAATATTTTGTTTAGCTGATGAAAGTGTAGCATATGATGAAGATAATTTAAGCATTTCAACATCCTATGACTGGTCATCACTAGAATTTATAAATATAGCAGATAGCATAAATCCATTAATAGAAACTCTATAACATTTATAACAAGAAAGGAAAATTTTTATGAAACCAATTCTAATAACCACAAAAGATTTTAATACAAAAATCACAACTAATTATAAAGATATAAGCAATATAGCTTCATTTGACTCAATAGAGTGTTTAATATTTCATAGTTCAGAAGGTACAGATAATCAAATACTTAACTGTCTAATGGGACTTAAAGAAAAAATCAAAAAAATTATTTACGTTGTTCCAAGTACTGATGAAAAGGCATTTCTATATAAGTGTATATTTAATTGCCTTGAAGCTGATATTTACGAAAGTGAAGATTATTTAGAAGATGATGAAATTATTTCTTACATAATTGATAACTATAAATGTACAGGAATGACTATATCAGAGTCAAATAAAGATATTAACTTGTTAAAAAAATCAATGGTTCTATCAGATGAAGAAAAAAATGATTTGTTACTAGATAATATGAAAGAATCTTTATCAAGAATCGAGAATTTAGTTTATCAGTATGAAAATATAGACAAATCTCTCTTAGATATAATAAATAAAGCAGCTGAAAATGAAAAGAAATCAAAAGAAGAATTGCAAAAATTAAATGATTATATTAATAAGTTAGAAAATTCTCCAAAACCAAATACACCATTCATATATAGTACATATAAAGTGCCTATGTTACATAGTGGCAAAATATTATATGTGAAAAATTATGGATGTAATTATATAATATCTTTTTTATGTGCATATCAACAATATTTAAAAATACATAAAAATCATACTTCTAAAATTTTATTATTTCTCCCAAAGTTAAATGTATACAGTAAAAGATATAGCCATATTCCTTCACTATCTGCTGACACTATAAATTTAATGAAGCTTTCAAAACATATATATACTGTTTTTGACCCAAGAAAAGCGATATTAGAAAAATTTTTTCAAGAGGAAGTTGATGTTCACATTGTAATTGATTGTATGTTTGGTGAAAAGATAATAGAAGGTAATACTGTAGAAGAGTATTCTGCAATTTCTGGAAGTTCTGACATTGAAAAATTTAATTTAGATATTTCAAGAACGATTGTAGCAATTAAAAAAACAGCTAACATAGAAATACCTTTCATTATGAAATACTTTAAATTCGATGAATATGAAAGAAGAAATGCTTATTTTCAGCATTGTTCAAAAGGGTTTACAAAATTAGATGAAGTACTTTTAAATGAACTCCAATGTTGAGGTGAATATAAAAATGAGTAATCTTTCAAATAAAATTTTATCTTTTTTAGATAAAAAATATCAAAACCTTTTAAATACATTAAGCTTGTATGATGACTTACATTATAGCAATTTGACTAAAAATAAAAGTAACTATACAAAGAAATTGTATACTACTTCAGATACTATAGGAATTGATTTTTCATGTACCTATAGTAAGGAAAATATCTCATATTATTATCTAATAAACGAAATGCCTAGAGAGCTCAGAATACGTTTTAAAAATATTATACGAAATGAATGTAGCTATGGAATAAAAATCACCTTTATAAATTATCTAGAAAACCATTTTATAGATTGGGATTCTCCTGCTATGCAGTCTAGACTTAACACATTAAAGGAAGTAAGTGAGGAAAAAAAACAAACTGATGTAGATGCTTATAATCTTCATAAAAATATAG
This sequence comes from Clostridioides sp. GD02377, assembly GCF_045899875.1. Taxonomy (NCBI): domain Bacteria; kingdom Bacillati; phylum Bacillota; class Clostridia; order Peptostreptococcales; family Peptostreptococcaceae; genus Clostridioides; species Clostridioides sp. GD02377. The sequence goes on along the minus strand of NZ_JBJODA010000008.1, from coordinate 115,491 downwards.
ATTCTATAAACAAGCAAAAATATATCGAGGAATCATTAAATTATCTCTCAATAGCAGATAAACAAAGAGGTCGAGGTATAATGAAAAGTTCAATATTAATGATTGTATCAGGACCTCGTGGCTCTTTATTTGATTATAATATAAAGAAAATGGAGCAATGTACAAAAAATCTTGGAATAAAAACAAAAAGAATTTTATATGAAATACCTGATTTTTTAAAATATTTCAGCCCATTTAGCCATTTGTACTTAAAATCAGTAAAAGATTATATTCCTGCTCAGATAATTACAGATGAAATTGTATCAAGATATTCTACCTATGAACAAGGAACTTTAGGTGAAGAGGGAATATGTTTTGGAACTGATATAAACTCTAGATTTCCAGTGTTTAAAAAGGTGAAGCAAGAGTCTGTTAGTGCTGAGAATTGGCTAGTCACATCAGAAACAGGATGGGGAAAATCCCTGTTTGTAAAGAGTATACTACTTCAATTAATAGCTGCTGGATTCAAAATAACTATAATGGATATAGAAGGAACTGAATATATTCCTATGGCTAATTTTTTAAGTCATAACAGTAAGGTAGAAATTTTAAATATGGGTGATGGTACTGGCAAGTACTTCGAATCAATGGAAATAGCTCCAAAAACAGGTATAAGAGAGATAGATGAAAAAGCTAAGGCACTTTCTTTAGATTTCACACGTGCAAAACTTAGAGCTTTATTAGGCAAAGAGTTTGATAAAGATACTTGGTTAAGTGTTGTACTAGAAGATGCAATAGGATTAGTATATTCTGAGGCTGGAATTACAGATGAAGAGAGTACTTGGGTTAACTCAAAAGGTTTATCTATTTTTGATGTCTATGACAAATTAAAAAGTTTAAGTTCCTATAATGAAACACACATTTACAGAACAAATACTGAGTATAAAAATGCAGTTAAAAAAGCAATTGCATTGACTAGTAGATATTTTGAGAAAAATGGAACAATGTCACATACATTTAAAGAAAAAGTTAATATAGATTCTCTTATGTCTGCAGATTTGATTATATGTTCTTTTGGTATGGAAGGTAAATCTCAACATGCTGTTGACGAAACTCAATTAACCTTGATGCAAATAGAGGCTTCTATATTAAGTCATCTTCGCTCAATATATAGCAAGGCACAAGGTTGTTTTAATGTTAAACTTTGGGAAGAATTTCAACGTTGGGGTAAATTCCCTGACTCAGACAAGACACTCGGAGTTGCTGTAACTGGTGGAAGAAAAATTGGAGATGTAAATATAATTGTAACAAATGATGTTCAAAAACTATTGGATGATGATAAATTTGGAATATTTAGTAATACAACATCTTTCTTTGTTGGAGCGATTAAAGATACAAAAGTAATTGATGAACTTGTTACAAGATTGCAGGTCCCACAATTTAAACCTACTTTATATGAATTATCATCTGCAAAAAGAATTAAAAATAAAAATCAACATAATAAAAATAGTTCATCAAAAATAAGTTCCCACTTACAAAATGCTTTCTTATTTTCTTTAGATTCAGATAAAATCGGTTTAACAAGAATGGAACTTCCAAATGATATAGCTTCTTCAAACATATTTAAAACAGGTGTTAATTTAAAAAATTAGGAGGCTATCATGATATTTATTATAATTTTGTTAATATTTCTATTTAGTTATATATTAAATAGCTCCATGAATGAAAAATCAAAAACAAGTTTTTATATAGTGTTTAGTTTATTTGCAATATTCTTATTTATCTATGTTTTTATCGCAAAGGGGTGATTCTAATGAGTATGCAAAGCAAAGTATCTAAAAGTGCTATAGATGACAGGAAAATAGAACGAAACAACCTTTATTCAGCAGATAAAGAACCTAGTTTAGATGATTTTGACTCAGATGAAAGTAGTTTAGGAGACTTGAATTGGGATGAAGGTTTGGATTTTTCTGAACCTAATATGAGTAATAACATTTCAGATGATTGGATGTCTAGTTTGCAACAACAGACATCCCCTGCCTCCAGTGAAGAAAAAATATTTGATACATTTGTAATATTTTTTAAAAGTTTCTTTGATTTCTTAAAAGACTTTGTAACTTCATTTAATGATTTAAAACTATTAACTATAGTAAAAACTGGTCGCACTATAGTTATAACAAGTATAATTACTACTGCAATAGGGACTATAGGTCTAATATTCGGAAAAACGAAGGGACTGGAACTGATACTTAGTGGATTATTTTCAGCTGGGATAGGAGTCCCTTTATTTTATATTTCTTACTTAAATATTAAAAACACTAATGAGGATAAGAGTACCATAAACGAAGAAATATCAGAAGCTGATTCTTCTTATACTCTCGAAGAGGATGATGAAGACGATGAGGACTATTTCTTTGATGATGAGGAAGATACATATTCTGATATTTTAACTGATAATGAAAATATTCAAAATAATATGGCTTTTATATTAGAAAACCTTAGAACAAATATGCTAAATGGAATGATACCTCGAAAATTTCTTTATGATAGCATAAGTAATTGTTTGCCATATATAAATCCTAATTTTAATGATGTAAAAAAATTTGATGAAGATGATGATGAATTTTTAGCTTGGGATGTAATAATAGAAAACTCAGCAAAAATAATAGGTGGAAGAAATCAAGAGATAGAAAAAATGTACTTAGTCGAATTGGAAGAAAAATTATTCTATATATCTTTATCTATAAAAAGACCACGTTGGTTAAAAAATGAAGATTCTCTAGTTAAAGAAATTGTAAATATATATGCCTTTGACAATGATAAAGGAGTCTTGGATGAAAATATATATGGTCTAGGTGTAACAGTTGGAGATATTATAAAAATAAAAATAATGAAGGGTGCTTTTACAAAGGTATCCTTAAGAGATACATATAAATTAGCTGAAAATTATGTGCTTGATAGTGGAAACTACCTTCCAGTTATATTTGGTATTGATATGGAAGGGGAAGTTGTATGTAAGGATTTAAAACATATGGACTCTCTTCTTATATCAGGTACTCCTCGAACTGGAAAAACATCTTTAGCACTTAGTATTTTATCACAAATTGCCTTTTTTCTTCCTCCATCTGAAGCGGAATTTCATATATGTGACCCAAAAGATAAGTTATCAGACTATAATTCTTTTAAAATACCACATGTTAAAAGATTTGTAAGTTCCCCTGAAGATATTTTAAAAGAGCTAAGATATGTTGTTAAGGTAGAAGGTTCAAAAAGGCAAGAACTAATTGGAAGTGCAGGATATGTTAATATATGGGATTACAAAAAAAAGAATCCAGATGTACATATGCCTCTACTTTATGTGGTTATAGATGAAGTTATAACACTGGCAGAAACTATGGATAAAGATACTAAATCAGAATTTCAAGGATTATTAAGTGAACTAGTTACAAGATTACCTGCGACTGGAATAAGAATAATTATGATGCCTCATATTATAAAAAATGAAATAATCTCAAAAACAGTAACAGACAATATTCCATGTAGAATTTCTGTTATGGGAAGCCCTGAACATATTGAAAGAACTACTGGAGATAGGAAGTTTAGAGAAAGATTAAAAAATAAAGGGGAATTAGCTGTTAAATTCTTTAATGAAAAGACGAAATTTGTGCATGGAATACTTTTAACTCCATCTAATGAAGAATTAGCTGAATTTTTTCAATTTCTCAATAAATTTTGGCTAAAACAAGAACCTAATAGTAATAAAAACAATTCATCAATTGAATCAAGTAATGAAATAAAGTCATCTAAAGAAAAAAAAGAAATATTTGATGATGATGAATTCAGTATTTGGAAAGAAATTTAATTAAAAGGAGTTTGTAATATGATATGTATTTCTAATATAGACTCAGAACTAAAAAAAGAAATATTTTTTATTAAAGAAAAATATCGTAGAAAAAGTATCAAAAATATAGATATAGAATCTGGTATTAATTTAAGTATACCTCAAGTTTATATTCAAGATGGTCATAATTTAGCTTCACAAAATATTAATATTCAAAATGGATATCTACTAGAAATTAAAAAAGTTAGTATTAAAAAAGGAAAAGACGTCTTAAAAGAAACAAATAATATAAAATCAGAATCTGATGACAATTTTTTATTTAATAAAAAAAATATAATTTATAAAAAAGGAATGAGTATAAGAGAATTTTTAAAACAAAATCCTGATAAACGCTTAGAAAAAGATGTGTTAGAGTATTTTTCTTCAGACGAAATACAGGATAATTTAAAAAAATGTAAGATATTTAAAAAGCATGGCAAATTAATTATTTGATGTAAAGGATGGTGCATAAGTTTGAATAAAAAATTTCTAAGTTTATTTTTAATAACATTATTAGGGTCAACAGTCACAGGTTGTAAATCTAACGTTGAAAAGACAAATTCTTTAACATTAGAAGAAGTGGCAGGAAGAAGATTGGCACAGACAACTGCAGATGAAAAAGACAATATTATTTATAACCTTATTAGTGATAGAATAACTGTTGATAAATCTAATTTATTAAAAATTAATGAAAAAGATATGACTGCAATAAGAATTTGTTTGGAAAAAGTTGATAAATATTTAAAAGGAGAAGATAATGATGTCTTGAACTTTAGCTATGGGAACTATTTATTAACAGAATTTGCGAAAACACCTTTTGAATGGGAACAATTTAAAATAAGTGAAGTTGGTTATGACCCTGCAACAAGATTATATTTTGTTGATGTAAAGTATAGAACAACAGAATCGCTAAAAAGTGTTGTTCCTCCAAGTGCTATAGCGAATGGAAGTGCAAGTGAAGAAGCTAAGAAAAAGCAAAGAGTAGAAGACTATCAAAATGTACTTGAGCTACAAAGTGCAGGTAGTGATACTGCTAGTCAGAAATTACAAGACTTTATTGTTAAGTGGGGAGAACCAGAAAAAATTCGAGCTGAACAACAAGGAATATCATTATTAGAAAGAACTAGAAAATTAGAAAGTGATACAAAAGGAATAGGTCGTTTAACTTATAGTGGATTACTAGCAGATACAAATTTAAACGTTGGAGGAGCACTAACAATAAGATATGTGTTTAATTATAATCACAATCTTGGTGAGGAAACAGATATGACAGTAAAAGCTCTATATCTAAAAGATTATGAATTAAGCAGCTATGAAGCTTTATTATCTCAATATTCATCTAAAAATAATACTGGGATAGAAGTATTAAAGCCCTTTGTAGATAAACTTATTTTAAGTCATAATAAAGCTGTAGAAGAAACAAATCATGTTGGATTATTCAAACTTTTTGAGGATTATGGTGGAATGGATAAGTATTATGATGACTTATCTAACTATACTTATACATCCTATGGTGGATATACATATGATATTTTAGAGAAAAGAGGAGATACTCTTGTTGTTAAGGTAGACAGAGTTAGTAAGACAAGACCAAAAGGTACTAATATGTCTTTCCCAACTTATCAAGAGACTCTTATATTTAACTTAGCTTTAGCAAATGATGATACTTTAAAAATAAAAAGTATATACCCAATTAATATAAAAATGGTAGGGGAACCACTTTCAGTTATAGAGAATGTCACAGGAGTATCTGATATAATAAACTACTCTAGTTCTTCTTTTACAAAAGAAAATGAACTTGCTATAAAAAATACTTTGAAAAAATTTAGTAAAGCTGTGTTAAAAGGAGATGTTAGCAGTAAGGAATTTACAAGTATTGTAGATATGGGAATATCACAGAGTACTTTACAAAAAATAGCACATACAGTTACTGCTCTTCATGCAGATAAGAAAACTTCTTACATAGTTTCATGGAATACAAAAACTAATGGTTTCGCATCTATTACATTACGTGAAATTTTTGAAACTAAAGAAGGAAATTATGATACAGAGGCTACTGTAGATGTAGCATTAAGTGATTCTGAATGGAAAGTAGTTGATTATACTAGGACTTTAAATGTAAAAACTGAAAAAGCTGACTTTTCAAAGAAAAATGCTCTCTGTATAGATAAAAAATAGATAAAAATATCAGGTATAGCTATATGCCTGATATTTTTTATGTAAATAACTACTAAAAAAACTATTATTATAGTACTATTTTCTAACTAAGTTGTTAATTAAATTATTGTATAAATAATGTAAAAGATGATAAAATATAAAAAATGATAAAATATAACATAACATAGATAGTGCTAAATAATATAAAATTTAAATTTAGATATTATTTGAATTTTATATTATTTAGCGCTATAAAAATTTTTTAGATTTAGATGTAATAATATATTTGCAAGTAACAATTAAATATATTTAAGAATTGTACTAAAAAATCAAGGAGGAGATTTAATTATGGGAAAGTTGGAACTTAATCTGGAAATGGAGCAAGATTTAAAGAATTTAATTAAAGAAATAATTCGTAGCTATTCAGTTTTTGCAAATAAAAAGATACATAGTAAAGACCCCGAATATCAGAAAATAGGTGAAGATAGGGAAGAGCATCTAAAATTATTTGCTGAATCTTTATCATATTGGTTGAAGATAACAAATAATAATCAAGAATCAAACCCTAAGATATCTTTTTTAAATGAAATATCTGCCATATTTGAGTCTATAAAAAACAATTCTAATATAGATTACATAGAAGAAATAAAGGATAGTTTGTATATATTCATAATTGATATATTTAAAAGAGTGCAAAAAGGATATGTATTTCAGTCTAATATTTAAATTATGAATGCATATTCTATAGTTTATAAGTTTAGAAAATAAGTCCCATATTAATTTAAATAGATAAAAAAATATTATTTGCGACTATGTAATCATTACTATCTAAATTTTCACAAAATACAATAAGATTACTTATGATACACTTTATTTTCTAATAACTTTTAAAAATCGTAAAACAATTATTTAATATATAAATATAAATAAACTCACAATACTTATGGATTCTAAATGTACTTTTAATCGTTCTTATGATGTGTTTCTAGAGCATAGATTATAAAAATAGATTTATTATTTCTATACTTTTACATGTTTTTTCATTACAAAATAAAAATTAAAAGATAATTTTATATAATTAATAAATATAAAAAATAAAAAAATGATAACTAGATAAAATAGTTATCATTTTTTTTATTAAATTTAAAATTATATTTTTAGTATATTACTATACAAAAAAATATTAAGTTGAAAGATGGTGATAAAATGATACTTACATTTGAATATGCAAATGATATAAAAAATAAATCATTTAATATTGATTCAAAAGATAAAAAGCCTATAGAAATTGTTTTTAAAGGTAATACACAAGAAAATACGCATCTATACATGAATGCACTAGAAGCAACCTTCAAAGGCTTGTCAAACTGTTTGTATGGAAATATAAGTGGAATCAGTATTGATTGTGGAACTTTTGGAAGTATTGAAAAAAACAGATGTAATGTTAACTGGAATTTATCTTATTCTAAATTAAAAACATCTATCTATATATTAAGTAAAAAAGAATTAAGAGAAGAAAACTTCTATGCTAAAGGAGTCTTACTTGATAATGGCAGTATAAACATAATAAAAAACAAATCTTTAAACAATAAGAAGCTTTTTAAAGAAAATCTTGCAAATGCTATAGCTGCTTTACTAAAGTCAAAATTTAATTATATATATAGTTTTCAAAATGGACATTTACAAATAATAAACTCCATCACAAATACTCCTATAAAATCTATAAATGATATTGAAGAAGATGATGTCTATATGTTGCTAAAGCTCCTCGATATTTTAATAATTCATGGAAAACATTTAGGTATTTTTTTAATAAATTGTGATGGTATCTCTGAAAATGTACTAACTTGTTTACATCTATTATATAAACAATTTCAAAAAGATTTAAATGTAAATTTTTTATTTTTCTTCAATGTAAATAAAAATTATAAAATGAAAACTCAAAAAATTTTAGTCCCAGATATTTTTAATTCTAAATAAAATACAACTTATAATCTAGAATAATATAAAAAATCAATTTATCAAAATAAAAATATGTATTTTATAAGCTTATTTTAATGAAAGGAGACAATATGAATAAAAATGGAGATTTTATTTGAATTTAGATTATAGTAAACGATTTTACAAAGCAAAACTTATAAACAAATGAGAGGTGTATATTAATGAACAATTTAACATACAAAGATAAAGAAAGTTATAATAACCAGTTTTCTGAAGAAAAACTATTAAATTTACCTGAAAAAGAACAATTAGCAATAGGTATTTGTGCAAAATCTTTTTGCATAGGTGGTAATTGGGGATATTTGATTAAAGATGAGGAGAAATATAATGATGTTGTTAATGCTATTGGTCCTGGAACAAATGATATTACATTATACAATGTTAGCAATGGAATAATTGTATTATGTAATAGAAATTATTTTAAAAATGCTGTAAATTATCTTATTCCTGAGACTATAGATAAACAGTTTATAGATAAAATCAACCTTATTCAAGAGGAAGAAAAAATAAAATTTGATAAGTTTTTAGACTCTGTGCTGACACTTAAATCTAAGTATTTAAAAAGAAGAAATAATTATTATATTTTGATATTAGGAGCTTTTTGTACAAATGATAAAAATATAATAAGACTAAATGAGTCAGAATATCCAGCATATAAGCTAGATTTGAAATACATATTAACTAGATTCATTAAAAAAAATAAAATTTACAAAAAGACACTTGGTATAAAAATAATTGAAAATAATAAAGAGGATATAATTAATCTTAATACTGAAACATTAAATCAAAATAAAACTAAAGAAATCTATCAAGCATTGCAAATAGCTTCCTCTAAAACTGGTGCTTTTGTTACAATAACCATTTATTAAATACAAAGGGGGGTGATAGAAGTGACAGAAAAGTATATTAATGCAAGTGGAAATATAAGATTTTTAAATAAAAGTAATGGAGAATATGTAGATTTACTCCTTAATAAAGAAAAAAATTTATATAAAATTATTATACCTGGTCATACACAAATGATAGAGTCTATGCAGCCAATTAATCGTGCAATTAGAATTGCTAAAAACTTTTTAGATAGAAATACTAGATATGTTAATATTGAAAATTATTTTAAAAAAGTACTTAATGTAAAAAATATAGAAAGATTATCTGATAAACCTAAACATTGGAGGCATTGTTGCAACAACTCAGGTATAGGCATATTTAATCCTGAATATTTAACTTTAGATGGATATAGTATATCTTACATAAAATGTTTCTATTGTAATACTATTATATATTATATTAACAGTTATAAATAAAATTATATAACTAAATAATACTGAAAGGAGAATAGCCAAAATATAGGTATCTTAAAATAGATTACTTTTCTAATCCTTTAATCAAAACTATATTTATAGATATTTATAGATTTTGACTTAAATATTTTAATTAATGCATTTAATTGATTATTTTAATTTAAATTTTATTGATTTGACAGATAAATTATTATTAGACTCATTAGAGTCGAAACTAAAAAAATATATACATAGCTACTATGAAGAAAATATTAAGCTAATAAATGATGATTATTATGATATGTATAAAACTTACTTTAATATATTAAATTCAAGTTTTTATGCTAAAAGAAATAATAGTACACAGTTAAGTTTTGTAACTAGTCTAGCAGATAAATGTATAAATAATGTTTCAAGATTATTACCTATATATGATATTGAAATAATATATAGTTTAAAGGTGAAAGGATTTTATATTAGTTTAATATATAAAAAAGGATTATTTGTAGATTGTAATACAAAGTTTAAAAATATATATCACGCTTTGATGGCTTATTTGAGCGACATTATTCCAAACAATATAAAAAATACACAAAATATACTTACTATAAATGGTTATGTAACTATCTCTAATGCTAAACTCAAAAAAATTAAAGACAAAAATAAAAATATAGATAATCCTGCAGATGCAATCATTTATGTATTAAGAAATAATATACGCAACTACCTAAACTTTGTTGTAGACAATATAGCAGAGATTAATACTTTTTATGAAACAGAAGTTTTTTGCACTTGTAATGGTTTTGAAATGCCATGTTTTTTAGCTCTGAAAACAAATAGAGATACTTTTATTGAGGGTATTAAAGATGTACTAAGCATATTTCAAAAGAAAGCTTCTTACTATAATTATCAGAGCGATGGTGTTTTCATTAAATCTAATGATATAAAAGGAAGTGCAACTCTAAATTTCTTACTTAAAATGGATTATTGGAAAGTAAAATCCTATGTTGCTATTATAAAGGATGTGTTTTGGTGCTATAGTAAAAAAGGAATTGTTCCTATCGCAGAAATACAACCTTTGATAATTGATGAAGACTTAGTAAGGTATATAAACTTGTATTCTCCTAGCAATATTCTTATGCTCGATATACACAAAGATGATTTTATTAGTTTTTTATATATAGATAATAGTATTATAATTCCTGTAACAAAGGATGGCCAATTATTATTTTGTACAACTTATTAATATTAAAAGATGATTTAAATTGAAAATATATCAAATTAAATCATCTTTTTTTGTAAAGTAAAGGCTTTTTTAAAGTAATAGCATGTGCTTTAATAATGATATATTTAAATTTGGGAGGTTATATAGTGAATGAATTTTTCTTAGAGAAAGAAGATACTATAATTTATAAATTTTATATAAATGATGATTTTTCAACAGATATAATTATTGATAAAACTTTTTTATTTTTATCATACATATCTGTTTATGATACACAAATTTACTTTAGTATTGATTTTAGCTATATAATATTTAAGCTTGGACATAAAGAAGTTACATCTATAGATAATATCATATATACTAAGAAAAATGAGATATGTAATTTGGTAATAGAACTTTATTTATCTAAAAAAGAATCTTTCAAAGAATCATTGTTAGAAGATGATGCTATACATGCATTATTTCTAAATAACAAAAGAGATTTATTTCAACAATATAAATTAATGATAGATAATTTTTTAGAATCCGAAAATTGTTTTTCTATAAAATCTTTATTTGAATGTGGCTTATACGTTTATTGTAGTATTGAAGATTCAAATTGTTATTATCAGTTAGTTAATATTTTAGAAGATTTATTTCTCCAGAGAAAAGATGAATTTACTAAAAAAATTTATTATAAACTGCAAGATGAAATAGATGAAAATTATGAGATAACCGTTTATCGTGGAAGCAAAGCTAAAAATATAAATGGTTTTAGTTATACATTATCATATGACCAAGCAAAATTCTTTGCAACTCGTTGGTGTAAAAATGGGGGAATCATTACAAAGTATAAAATTAAAATTGAAGATATCATAGCTTATACAAATATAAGGAAAGAAAAAGAAATTATAACAAAAAATGCAAGACTTATTGATAAAATTATATTGAATTGAATTATCACATTTATATTGATGCTATAAATGGCATTATAAGGGTATTAGAAAACAATTCCCTTATAAAACCATTGTGACCTATTTAAAAAGCTTATAAAGCTATTTCCTAGCTATATTCACATTATATGTTGCTTTGACTTTACAAACATCACAAAAAAACATAATTTACATTAAATTAAATTTATTCTGCATTATAAAACAAAATTTGATTAACAAAAACTAAATTTTTTTAAAAAATATTTCTATTAAAAATTTTGTATTAAATTAGGGTGAAATATTTAAGCTAAAAATTAAAATTTTTGACATCGAGGGAGTGTTTTAAAATGCAAGTAAAGTTTAATCCAATAAATGGGGATTCTTTTTACAAAAAAAACTATGATGTGTTAGAACAAGTAACATTAAACTTTTTTGAGCCTAATGAAAATAAGCACAAATATTATATTGCTGAAATACATAAGAATAATACAGATGAGTACAGATGTTTTATTAATTATGGTAGAATAGGTAGCAATGGTATACAGAGGGCTACAGCTTGTAGGAATTTACAAGATTCAAAAAATGTTTTTGAAGAGAAAATATCTTCAAAAATTCAAAAAGGATATGTGCAATTAGATATGGCCAATACTACAGTAGGTAGTACAGTTGCAAAAACAAAAGTAAACAAAAACTCTTTAGGGAATATAAACTATCCGACTAATACAAAGCAATCAGATTTATCACCATTAGTAACAGATTTTGTAAGTAAAATATATGAGGAAGCAAATCAGGCAGTAAGCTTGTCAATTACGGGTAGTTCAAAATCAGATATAAGAAAACCACTAGGTAACTTAGGAGTACAAGGAATAAATAAAGGAAGAGAAATATTAAGAAAAACAATGGATGCGTTAGAAAATAATAATATTAAGATGGTGCGAGAATTAAGCATATATTATTTTAGGTATATACCAAGAAAAATAGCTTCTGATGTAAGAGATGAAAATACTTGGATTTTGAACTCTAAAAATAGAATTAAAAAGGAAATGGAGATATTAGATTTATATGAAGATGCATTAAGATTATTACCAGTAATGAGTATTTCTGATATAGATATGAAATATAAAAAATTAGATTGTTTAATAAGAGCTGTAGAAGAGAACTCTGATGAAATGTCCTATATTAAAACCAAGATTAAAAATAGTCATTCATCAAATCATGCTTTTAAATTGAAAGTTATAAATGCCTTTCGTATAAAACAAAAAAATGCACCAGAACTTGATTCATCTATTGGAAATGTTGTTAATCTTTTTCATGGTTCAAAAAGTGCTAATTTAGTAGGTATATTATCAAGTTATCTCAAATTACCACAATATGTAAATAACAATGTTGTACAAACTGGTAAAATGTTTGGACATGGGATTTATACAGCTAGTAAATGTACCAAATCAGCTGAATATAGTTTTGGAGTATGGCAAAATAGGCCAAATAAATATAAAAGTGCATTCTTATTTATAGCTGAAGTTGCATTAGGCAATGTGTATGAAGTAGATAGTCCAAGACAATTTATAAAACCTCCTATAGGATATCATAGTGTTAAAGGTGTAAGAGGTACTTATTTAAAAAATACAGAATTCATCGTTTATAATCCTAATCAAGTTAGATTACGATACATTGTAGAGATAGAAAAGACACATTAATAAATCTTTAATAAACATTCCTATAATTAGGAATGTTTATTTTTTATCCTTGAATTTTATATTTAATATTTATAATATAGGAATTATTTTTTAAATAAAAAATACAATATCTAAAAGTTTTATTTTTATTTTATATTTTTTATTGTTATATACATATTTTTTATTTTACATTTCTAATTTTTATTTTATATTTTGAAATTATATGATATAATTTCAAATAAAACAATATTTTTTAGAAATATAATATAATATTCAAGAATTTTATTTTTATTTTTAAATGTTATGTTTTGTATCTAATTAATTATTTCTATAATCTAAATTAATTAGTATCATTAGGTATCTATATAATGTGACCTAAAGGTTACACATTATATACTAAAAGTTAAAAGATAGGAGGCTATTAAGCAATATATTGTTTAATAAAAATAAGTTATGAAAAATAAAAATCAATCACAAGAAATAAGTACTTCTGTAGGTCTTAAGCTAGAAAAAGATTCTTCCTTTTATAATGATTTTATTGTTCCACTAAAATCCAATAGACAATTATCTAATTTAACACAAAATATTTTGGAAGCTTATTATAATGATGAAGAATTAAGAAAACATATTGATAGTGTTATAAAGTATAATACTATTCCTGAGAAAACAAAAAGAAGAATTAATGAGTTATCTTCAGAGCTAGAGAAATCTACTGTAACAGCTAAAGTTTTGCAGAGTATTCTAACTTCAGAACAAATAGATAATTATGATTCTATTACTTTTAATAAAGAAAATCCTTTTGATAGCGTTGGTATACTTGACCACATGAAAAATATACTTCCTCCAGAAATCAAAGAAAAAACAGAGCGAGTTCTGGGAAAGAAAGTCTATGAATTAGAAAATCAAGTAGAAGAATTACAACAAAAGCTAAGTAAAATTGATAATGATTCTTTGAAATACATAAATAATCCTAAATCATATTCTGAAAATCATTCTAATGATAACATAGAAGTTAATATAGATACTGTAGAGAACATGGAAATATCTGAAGATGATATTATAGTTAAAAATGGTGAAGATATTATAATCGATGATGATGAAGCAAATGATGAGGATATTATAATCGATGATGATGAAGCAAATAGTGAGGATATTATAATCGATGATGATGAAGCAAATGATGAGGATGTTGTAATCGATGATGAAGCAAATAGTGAGGATATTATAATCGATGATGATGAAGCAAATGATGAGGATATTGTAATCGATAATGATGAAGCAAATAGTGAGGATGTTATAAATAAAAACGATTCCTTATCTAACAAAGAAAAAAAGGATTCTGTTCCTTTAGGTTTTAGTAAGATATGTAACTCTGCAAATGTTAAAGTTAGATAGTTGTAATGAATAAAAACTCAAATATCTTATAGAAAGCCTGCAAAGGAACAGTATAAGATATATTTATATAAAAACTTAAAACTAAAAATGTAGGAAAGGAGAATTCCCTAAAATAATAAAAGTCATTTTAGGTGATATATAATGCGAGATGGTTATAAATGATTTACTCGCTTAAAAGATAATTATGGAAAATAAATATGTAGTGAATTTTTTTGATATAGCCAATACTCTAAAAAAGGATGGTCTTTTCTTAAATAAACATAAAATTAAAAGATTCAAGATAGAAGAATATCATAATGAACTTCTTGAAAAATATAATATTTCAGCTGAAACAGATATTATGACAACAAAAAGACTTCTTATAGATTTAATAGGAGAAAAATATTTAGCTTTTTTAAATAATAGTCTTACTCTTGAGTTGGATTACTCTATTGAAAGATTGATGATATTACAAAATGTAATGAAAAATAAAGAAGAAGATATATCAGATATTCTAGGATTAATTTATTATATTTATTCTAACACTTTAAATAAAAATTTGGACCAGCTTGTAAAAGCTTCTTCATGGAGTACTCTTTATCCAATATATTCATTAAATTTTCAAGGTTACTTCTGGAAAAGATGTCCTGATATTTTTAATAAATATATGCTAGATTTGACAATTCCACCAAATTACACAGGCTATTATTATGAGAAAAAAAACTTAGCTCATATAGCCTATTTATCAGTAATAAAAAAATATAATATGAATGAAAGTGAATTTATCACAAAAAAAATGAAAAAAGGAATGTTTTTTAAAGACTTAGATTTAAATATAGAAGAAACTTATTTAAATTATATATTATCAAATAAATTTGACTATGAAATCTTGGATGGAACTTATTCAAATTCTTTTAAATTAAGAAATAACTCCATAATACCAGATGTTAGACAAAATCCATCTTCTGCAGATTTTTATACTTATTATATAAAACCTTTTATGATAAACTTCATCGGAAAAATGTGTGAATGTTTTAAAGATGATGCTAAATATAATGGAACTGCTAATAACTTTAAATTTTATCATATAAGTGATTATAGAATTGGAATAGCTATTAAAAATGATTTTGATGTAGAAGATGTTTTCCCAGTTAGTAATATTCTTCTTAAAAAAGTTCAAAGAATAAATTATAAAGATATAGTAGAAGGTTCAATTTAAAGGGAGTTGAGAAAATGTTAAATAATATAAAGTGCTCAAGTGTGCAATATACAAGTGATATTAATAATATTCCATATATTAAAAGTACTATAAAAAAAAGAAAAACTACTAAAGCAACATTCATACAATCAATATTTGCCTTAGATAAAGATTTAAAGTTAGTATCTCCATATATAAAAACGAATAAAATAATGATTCCTATAGAAAAATATGCTTCAGACAATAATCAAACTGTTTCTGATTTATTAAGGTCAGGTATTCCTATCTTTTATAAATATGATAGTTTTGTATATTTAGCAGTAGTAGAATATAGTATAAAAGATAAAAGGATGACAAATAAATCAATTGATTTAATGATACCTATAGATATAGAAGAGGATAGGTCTATGTTAACTATTTTTTCAGTACTTTCCCAATTTGAAGAAAATATAATTAATCTTTTAAACAAGTTCTGTAAGTCACTAGTTTTAGTTAGAAGTAATAAAACGGTGAAAACTAAGTCCTAATAAAGAATCCCTCTTGTAAATAATTTCTTATTTTTTACATATGATTTTAAATGTTCTTATCATGTTAAAAGCAAATAAATATTATTAAAAAGTTATTTAATAATATTTATTTGCTTTTTTTATTTTACTTTACGATTCTAAAATAGAATATCTGTTATTTTTATTTTATTTTGCGATTCTAAAATATTTATTTGCTTTTTTTATTTTTATTTTATTTTTAAAAATAAAATATCATAATTAAAAATATTATTTTAATCAAAATTATTTTCTATTTAAAATCAAAAATAATTATTTCCATTAAGCATTACTATAATTGAAAATATTTTTATACTTTATAAGTAATGTTTAAACAAAACAAGAAAGGTACAGTTAATTATTAACTGTACCTTTAAACTTAAAACTGTATAGAAAAGATTAATAAAGAAAATCTATTCATATTCTTTATTATTCTATTTCATAGTAGCATAGTTAACTTACCTTGTAAAGTTATTAAGATATTTGTTTCTTAAAATAAATATCTTAAGTTCAAAGACTCTTACAAAATAATAAATGTTCTTATTTTTATACTTTAAGAATTATATAAAGGTAAAAAATTTTAATAAAGGAGTTGTTAAAACATGAAAGAAAAAATTTTTCGAGCTTCAATAAGTTTAGAAGACTTTAAGCAAACAAATATATTTGATAAAAAGTTTTATGATTGTCTTCCCTTAAATAAATGTGATTGTGGTGAGGAGTTAATAATTACAAAAACTTTATCAAATATAAGTTGTATAAACGATTTTTGTATCTATAACTTATGTTACAGACTTAAAGATTTATTAGAGGATATAAAAGTAAAAATTGATATTGAAGATTGCATAGAATTTATTAGACACCATAAAATTACAAATATATATTATATTTTTTGTTGTAATCATAATTTTAAGTTGCATCCTAACTCCAGTTCTATATTAGATGAATGTATTATAAAAGCTATTTCAATAAATAGAGAGCTTAATTTAATCAAATTAGTAAGCTTAGGTCATATAAGGAGCTTAGAAGGGCTAGAAGAAGCTTTATTCAGTAATTATAATTCATTTGATGAGTTTTATAATGATTTAGAAAAGAATAAACATAATTTATTATACAAGCTATTAGATAATAAATTTATTGAATCAAGAATAACAAAAATATATAGAAGCCTATTATTATATAAAGAAGATTTCTATGAAAGTTTAAACTATATAAGGCTTATAAATTAATCTTTTTTCCTGAAATGAGATTTAAAATTAAAAATACTAATATTATAAGGAGAATATTTATGAAAAAAATATCTGACAATTCTCAAAAAGAAAATATGGACCTGAAGAAACATGTAATTAGTTTAACAAATTCAAAATTATTATTTATTTTTTATACTATATCTTCTATATCTATATTGTATATGTATATCATAATAGACAAACTGCCTACATTAAACATAAACAGTCAAATAAGCTTATTTATAGCTCTAGTACTCATAATATCATATAGAAATATTATACCTTTACTTTATTTATTATTATTAGGGCTATTAATAACTCCTTTTAAAGATATTTCTTTTAAATCATATAAAATTTATACTATTACTACTATAGTAATATACATATTTACGATAATAGGTTGTTTAATGATATTAAATATATAGAAGATTTCAGTATAAAAAACATTTTAAAATTTAAGGATAGTTTAGGTGATGTCATATGAAGATTTATAACTTAAGTAAAAAGAAAATTGCATTAGCTACATTCTCTATAGTCTTTTTAGCTATAATGTCAGCCATAGTAATAAAAAGCATAAATGATAGGAACAAAATAAATGAGAACATAAATGATTACAAGGAGAATGTAAAAATTATTGTAAATAACAAAGAAGAATTACCATATCTTAAGGTTGATATAAAAAAGCTTAATGACAAAAATAAAGATATTATTGCTTGGTTAAGGATTCCTAGTATATCCTTAGATATGCCCATTGTACAAGGGGATAACAATGAATTTTATCTCAATCATGACATAGATAAAAATAAAAATAGTGCTGGATGGGCATTCATTGATTCACGTAATAACTTGAATTACTTAGATATGAACACGGTTCTTTATGGACACAATTTAAGAAATAAACAATTTGGATTATTAAAAAGACTATTAGATAATAACATAAACAACAAAAAAGATTTTGATTTAATACAATTTACAACAGAAGATAAAGAAATGATTTTTAAAATAAGTTCTATATATATAGTAAAAGAAAATAATTGGAGTTATACAGAAATATCATTTGAAAAAGATGATAGAAAAGCTTCTTTTATTGAAAATATAAAGGATAAAAATATAAAAAAAATTTTTAGTAAAAATAATCTATCTTTTGGAGATAAAATTCTAACATTTTCTACTTGTTATGGAAATTCTGGAACAAATAAAAGATTAGTAGTTCATGCAAAATTGGAAGGAATTAAAAATCTTTCAGAAAAATAAATATTTGATTTTAAGTATATTAATGTAAAAGAAATAATTTTAAAATTATTTCTTTTTATTTTTTGTATTAAAAAATGTATTAACTTATTAAAAACTTTTATTTATCATCACATAAAACTGAAAAATATATGACAACAGACAAATAAAAATTTTTATTATATTTAAATAATATAAATAGAACTAATGCTAATTACAATATTATAAAAATAGTACAAGTTTGAAAAATCAACTCTGTTCAAAGAATATTTGTATTTAATATGCCAAACAATAATCTATATCAAAATAACTTACATAAATACATATTTTTTTTATAAAAAAACTTAATATAATTAGCTTTAAATGATTTTTTGTTTAATTATATATAATATAATAAATAATTATGATATATTTACTAAATAAAATATTTATCATTCTATTTTATTTAAATTTAAAATTGTTTTTTTAAATGAAAAGTCGTAAAATAATATTGTAATAGCAAAAATGTGAAGGGGGAAAATAATAATGGATACTTTTTCTATCAATCCAAATAACTATGCAGCATATTCAAAGATTGATGTATCAATACTTCCATCAACTCATCTTGGTAAAGAATGGTTACACAATGTCTGGATTACATCTTCTTTAGACAGCAATAAATTTAATGAAGGTATTGATATTGATAAGTGGGGATATAGTTGTGAACAAAAATCTAGACTAAAAATAATGCAAAATGAATGTCAAATTATAACTTGGGCTGAATCAGAAAATAGCTCAAATAAAGTTCCTGGAGTAGGAGATGCTATACTTGGTGAAATAGATGCTAACTTAGATGACGTTCTTGAAGAAGCCTCCTTTCCAATAGAAATTTCTAAATTTTTAGAAATAAGAGCTAAATTAATGTTTGAAGAAAACATGGATTTATATTATTTGATAAAAAAGGCAAAGGTTTTCAATGGTCTAGCTCTAGAAAAGCTTAAATTTTTATGTGAGAAATATCACATAGAGGACTTATTAGAAACTATGCTAAATCCAAAATGTTTTAACTTGCTAAAAAAAACTATCTATAAAAAAGAAGTGTAAATATTCATAGTATATATTTGTTATTTAACAAAATGCTTCTTTTTTTAATAACTATTAACTTAGATAAATTCATATTTTATAGATTTAAGATTAGTATAATATTATTACAAATTAATAAGTTTTATATGGAATTCCCAAATGTTAATTCAAAAGAATTATTAACTTTTATACAAAATGAACTTATATTAAATTTCTTACAAACAAATTATTATATAAAACAAGTCAAGAAATTATTATAAATACTGATATTAATTGTTTTAATAATAAAATTATAGATTTATTTGTTAAATATAAAAAACAAAAAAATTATAACAAAAACTTTGTTATAATTTTTTTTGTTTTTTTTGAATACTTAAAAGAGTTTATTTTTAAATAAAATAAAAAGGGGCAAAACATGAAAGATAAAACAAAAGTATACTTAGGTCTAATTGAAAAGAACAATAACTTAATAGGTATATTAGGTCTATTTGATAGTTCTGGAGAATTTTATAAAGGATATAAAAAATATTTTTCTAAAAAAGAGAATTCAGATGAGACTTCTTTATCAGTGTATAGGTGGGGAATATCACGATTGCGTCTATTACATCAAAATTCAAAAATAAAAACATCTGCTTACAATATATTTATAAATAATAAGACAATATTTAACTTTATTGAAAAGGAAGATTGCAAGAAAGAATTAATAAAGAATTTTATAACACTATCTTTGGAACTTTCTATTTTACCAGTACATACAGAGATTTTTTATAAAGATGATATGAATGATTACTTGAATTATATTTTTGAATTAATATCAGAAGAAACTAATTATCTAAATGTAAAAAGTATTTTATAAGAATACTAGAATATCTATTGATGGAGGTGTTTATATTGTGTTTTTTTAAAGAACTAGTTTTATTAGAAGAAGATTATAGAGAAGAATACATAATTAATAAAGGAAAATCTTTTAATTTAAGAATTCATACTAAAAGTAATGCTTATATTAAATCAATAAATAATAGTGTAGAAGTGGTACTTAAGGGGTTAGAGATTGATTCTGCATTAGAAAAATTATTTTCTATATTAAAGATAACAATAATGAAAACTAATTCTAAATGGATTTTTAAGGAAAATTATAAAATGTATGAGTGCAAAGTTCTCACCTGTTCATTAAACAATGAAGAAGAAAAAAAAGATGTAACATACACGCTTCTACAAACAGATACATTAATAGAAATAGAAAATAATATGTATTAACTTAACTTCATCATAAAATCAATAAAAATAAACTCTTTTAACTAATAGTATAAGAATGGAGAATATATATTGTGGTTAAATATAAATATCTAATTAGTTACAGCTTTACAAATGATTTCAATACTGGATTTGGATGTATTCAAGTATACTTAAATCATAAGATAAACTCTTTTGATAGATGTGACAAGATTATAAAGATTATAAAAGATAATATGGATATAACAAATGTATCTAATATAATAATTTTAAATATATCTTTAATAGACGAAAGACATTTAAGAAGAAGATTCATATAGTTTCTAGATACTATCATTAAAAACAGTTCAAGAAAGGAGTGCTGCTAATTTATATAAATCTGAGTAAATAAAATTAATTATAAATTAAGTAGCAAATATATCATGAAGAATAAACTAACTAAAAGAAAAATAGCTTTTTTTGTATCTTTATTATGTTTTGGATTTTTATGCTTTTTTCTGGGGATTGAAAAGGGAACTACACATATAAATCACTTGAGAGAATATAAACCAAAAGAGGTTATTGCAACTGTAAATGGACAAAACATTTTAGGAGAAGATTTAGAAAAACACTTAGATATATATTCACTTAGTATTCCCATAAGTGATAGGGAAAATCTAACAAATGATAACATAGATGTTATAGAAAGCGAATCTTTGAATAGTATGATTTTAAGCAAATCATTATTAGATACAATAAATAAAGATAAAGAAATTACTGTGGCAGATGAAGAATTAGACTCTCATTATGATAAAATACTAAAAAACATGCTAGATTCAACAAATATGAATAAAAAAGAGTTTTTTAAATGCTATGATTTAAAGGAAACCTATTTAAAAAAATTATTCAAAGAAGACCTATTGGTTTCAAAATACTTATCAAACAAATCTAGTGTTTCTAATGAAGAATTAAATAAATACTTTAATAAAAATAAGTCTAATTACAAAGAAATAAGAGTCTCTAAAATCTTAATAAAAGATATAACTGATTCAGGAAATAAAAAAGCTACTGAAATTATTAGTAAATTAAAAAATGGTGATAAATTTGAAGATTTATATAATAAATATGATGATACCAAGTCAACAACTAATAGTACCAATGGCGATTTAGGCTATCTTTCAAAAAATGATTTGCAAGATGAACTAAAAAAAGCTTTATTCTCTGAAAATTTAAATGTAGGGGAAGTGTATCCAGCACCAATAAAAACTGCATCTGGTTATTTCATAATAAAAAAGACAGATGAAAAGAATCCTCTATTAGAAGAAATAAAAAAAGATATAGAATCAGATATTAAATATGAAAAACAAAAAAAAGAAATTTCCAATTCACTAAAAAAATCTACTATTAATATAAAATTAAAATTAAATATCCCAATTAAAAATTTTTCTTAAATAAAATAAAAATAGACTATGAAAATATAGTCTATTTTTTTATAAAGATTTTTCTTGTAATTTTTTTATTTAATTAGTAAGTAATTTATTGAAAGGAGCTTGTATGATGTTAAAACTAAAAGGAATAGATATATTTTTTCATGATTGGAAAATAAGCAATGATTTTAAATGGGGAACTATCACATTTAAATTAAAAAAAGGTTTTTTTAAAGAAATTAATTCAAAAGTAGTTAAAATACAAAATTTAGAAGATTATACATACATAAGTATAGATACATTTATTTTAAATAATGTCTCTGATGAACAAATATATGGTGGAGCTTTAGAAAGTATTTTTAAATGTGTCCTTGAATCTGTACAAGATGATAAATTAATATTTGTGAACAAATGTATTAACTCAGAACACTCTAATAATCAAGATATATACGATAATGATGATGAGTTTGATTACGATGAGTATGATGATGATGATGAGTACGACTTTGATGATGATGAGTATGATGATGATGAATTTGATGATGATTAAAAGAAAAATATTTAAATACTTTAGGGTTATACAAAAGGAGATTTAGATAATAATGACTAGATATACGATGTTAGAAGCTGAAATAAATAAAAATATAGTAATAGATGAAAAAAATAATGTAATTATAGACAATTGGACACCAAATAATTTAAGAAGATTAATAATAGGAAATAACCAGGCGTTAGTTCAATATTACATAACAGGAGGTAAATATAAAAATATTAGTGAACTCGTTAAATTTGGTAATAAAATAGATAATGATTTACTTCTTTTAGAGAATAATAATTACTCATCTATTTTAAGAGTTTTAACTTCAAAACGAATAATTTCCTCTATTGAAGAAATTATATTTTGTTCAAATAATTATAATACAGCATTATTGAATGTAGATGTAAATAGTTGGCTACTTAAAGAAAAATCTAAATTAAAATCAAGATTTGTAAGACTTCATAATATATCTATAGTTGATTGCAGTGTATTAAATGTTGCTAGTTTAGTTAGAGCTGTAGAAAGCCCTGACAAATTGCTTATTGAAGAATTAAAAAAGAAATATCCTGTAACAGTTGTGGAAAGAATTCATGAAAATGACTGGTATATGAACACAAGTATGAGAGAACGTTGGTATACAATGGATAAAGAAAATGGTAAATTATATCAGTACTTTAGAGCTCTAAAATTAAACAAAGAAGATGAGCTTAAAGAAAAAAAACTGCAAGATATTGAATTAGATAATACAAAAAAGATATTAAATGAACATAGAAATAAAATATTTTCATTAATTAATAATATAAATAAGAACCTAAATACGATGAATAAAATATCAAATACATTATCTATGATTGAAAAATCTGAATGGGGACTATACTTAACACCAAGTTTCATCAAAAAAATGTTACTTGATAAATATGGTAATACACTAGAATATATCAGGTCTATTGATATTGAGAAGATAATTAGTATCTTAAAAGTAATGAATGAAGATGAATTATCAAAAGAACTTATTTTCTTCAATGACATTTTATATAATAAAATCTTAAAAAAGGAAAACTATAAAGCTAATTATAAAAAATCAGATATTAAAAATAGTGTAAAGAAGCTTATTAATCTTTTAAATTTTATACTCTATACTGTAATATTTAGCTCATGTAATCTAACTTTTATATCTTATGTTAGTAGAGAAGGTATAAAATATGTAGATTACCATCTAGATATATTGAATTTAAGAAATTTATTAATTAAAAAATATACAAAAAACGATATAGAAATCTATAATGCCTATGAAGATAAGAATAAAATTCATAAAGTTCATAACAAGTTATCCTTTGTTCTTGTTAAACAAGAAGATTATACCTTATTAGAAAAAAGGCAAACAATAAGTAACATGTTTGATACATTTAAAAATTTACATTTAAGTTAACACTAGAAATGAGGTGTACAAATGGACATATCTAATTTAGATTATATATCAAATAAGGTATATAATTTACTGAATGCCTCAAAGTGCAATATAGAGGATGCAAGACATACTATAATAAGTACTATGATAAAAGTATTAGATACAACAGAAAGTGATGTTTCAAATTTATTATTACATGCTAGAAAAGATGATATTAAATATATTAATTTATTAAAAAATATGTATCCTAAATTGAATCTAAAAGATGAACAATTTGATTTATTCTATAGTGAAGACTATGAACTTTTAACAAATTCATTTGCTAAAGGTGCAATCAAATTATATTGGGATGAACTCCTAAAAAAGCATATAAGTATAGATGATATAAAAAAATATGCTAAGAATTACACTACACTTATATATCCTATTGAAGATGAATTTTATTTTAAGATTAAAGAAATCTTAAATGGAGATAACATAATAGAAGGATTAGATAACATGTGTAAATTGCTTGAGTCTATAAAGGTATCTAAAGATGATATTATTAATAACAATAAAGAATATAGAAAAACAGACTATATTCTTGAGTTAAAAAAACAAGGTTACGATATAGTGACAAATGATACATTAATAGCTGGAAATAAAAATTTACATACAGAAATAATTGAAATATTAGAATCTGTTTATGAACCATCTAAAGTAACTAAAAATGGTCAAACATTTGATATTGCAAATATGTCAAATAAGTCTTTATTAGAGAGTATAAATATGAATTATCAGACTGCCAATTTGTGGTCTCCAGATGTTTACACGAAAGATGAGGATTTAGCATTTAGAGTATTTGTAAAAGAAGATGATACTTCATTTAGAGTAAGAGTTAAAATTCCTTTACATCTTGGACAGTTCAGGTTTGTAGAAAAGAAAAACTTATATTTATCTCAATCCAAAAAAGAATTTAAATGTATGGATGCCGTAAATGAAATGAAACTAATTCCTGCATTATTTAGTAATTCTAATCCTGATTATGGAGATTTATATACCTCTTCTTTCTTTGAAATGCCTACTGTAACATCATTCAAAGGATTTGGTATAGATTCTATTTATAATTGTGTTCAATTTGTAATAGTAAAAAGCTTAGTCAAATTTAAACAAGAGCTATGGCCACTTAGAGATTATATAAAACAAGCTAAAGGAATAGAAACAGACACTGTATTTAAAGATTTTAAAAATTTACCTCTTGGCAAAAAAATTGTTCCTGGAGTTATTCCAGGCGGATTATTTTCATTAGAATTTAGAAATGACAGAAATCAAAGTGCTTGTTTAATGTGTGGTGGTGCGGGTTCAGGCAAAACAGCTATGCTATATAGTCTTGCAATACAACATCTAGCTTTAGAAGATGTTGTACAAGGCTTAGGAGCTATAGTCTTGATAGATGCAAAAATGGAATTACCAAGACCTTGGATAAAAGCATTCAAAAATTTTGGAATTCAATTATATGGTTTTGATGCTGAGAAACTTCCTGAAAATGAGTTAAAAAAAGAAGTAGTAAACAGAAGGGGAGAAAAGGAAGTTGTTCCAATAGGTACTCCGATTCCTGGATATATAGCAGGTTTAGTATTTATTAAATGTGTTTTTTATGCTATTCAGGACCTACTAAATAAATTTAATTCTGATTCTGGAACTGATTTTATAGATTTTAATAAAAGTAACATATCTATAGAAGATGTACTTCATATCCCAAGAACTGCTGTTATCGTTGATGAGCTAAATTTAATGAAAAGCTCTTTAGATAAGTTTGATAATGGGAGAGGACAAAAAATATTTTCAGATTCTATACCACAAGCTAAATCGACACGAACATCAGGACTTGGATGGCTTTTATGTGGTCAGGACCTATCAAAATCTATTATTCCAGCAAATGAAAGGTCAAATTATCCATATTCTATAGTTGGAGAATTAAGTGAAGAAAGATACGCTTATTATGGAATAAACCCTAATGTGAATGTATTAAAATATGAAGACCTAAATTGTCCTGATGGAGATAAAGATAAAGCTATAATGGGACAGGGTGTTTTTTATGCTGGAAGTAGTACTTCAAATTCTTTAGTAAAATGTATGTATTTACCTATCAATGAGTTAAATGAAGCTTTAAATGACTTAAATACAAGCTTCGATGGAATGAAACAATTTGAAAACATAGTAAAATATGCTATAAAAAATGGCTTTTTTGAAGATGCAAATAATCCATTTGGAGAAAAAACTAATATGGTTTATTGTGCATTAAAAAATATTGGTGCTATAAGTCAAGAAGAATTTGAGATGTATACAAATAAAATGTTTAATACCAAAACTTCTGCTGAATTACAGGAAAATGAAAATATATTAGATGAATTTACTAATATTGATTACAACAAATTGAATAGCACACAATTTAAAGAAAATTTACCCTTAAACAACAATTTAAAAACTAATAATATTGTAGAAAATAACTTAAACAATCTTTTAGATGATATTGTTAGTACTAAAATAAAAGATACATCTAACGATGAATATAATAAAGAATTAAATACTGATGATTCTAATTTAAAACAAAAAGATGCTATAGATGAAAATTATATAAGGTCAATGTATAGAAAACAAGCTTCTGATATACAAAATGATGCTGAAATGAAGCCAAATAAATTTATGAGCTGTCTAGTTTATAATGATGAGCTAAAAATAGAAACAAATCCATTTGAATTAGGGCTTTCAAACACAATTTTAGGAAGTTTATATCCGTTTGGTCAAATGTTCAAAATTATTACAAAAGAAATAAAAAGAGTCTATGGTTCTCTTGATAGAATAGAGATTTTAGTTTTAAGTAGTAGAAATGGAGTATTTATAAATAAAACAGCTTTTAGACCTTCTCTACCTGAAAATGTAATAGATAGTCTTCCTTTTGATATTAGAGATAAAGTTAGAAGTGGTAATATTATAGATTTCTTTGATTTAAGATTGATACCTCATCTTAAAGAATTATCAAAATTAATTGTTGAGGATGGATACTTTGCATATACTCGTCTAAAAAAAGAAATTGGTATGGGTAAAAAAGAACATTGGAGTAATTTATATGACTACTGTGAATCGCTTATTTATTTAGAAATAGATGGAGAAGAAATAGGAATACCTTTAGATCAAGATGAAACTGAAGATGAAGAATGCTATAAACATAAATTTCAAGAAAAAATTAAACGAGCTATGGGAATGGAAGATTTTAACCAACAAAGCGATATATCTCCATTGGGAAGAATCTGGTCCTCTAAACCAATGAGAACGGTTGGCAGTGCAGTTGGATATACAGTAGGAATTAAATCAGCATTTGTATTAGCTACTATATTCGGAGGATGGGGATTAGTATTCAGTGCATTTGCTGGATACAATGTCTATAAAAATTATATTAAAAAAGATAAAAAATAAAATAAATATACTTATTGATGAAAGAGAGGTGAGACCTGTTATTTTAAATAACAGGATATTAATGCATAAGAAAAAATTATTTACTACATTGTTTTTAATTATGGTCACAAGTTCTTCATATGTTCATGCAGATAATATAAAAAAATCTAATTTTACAATAGCTACAGTTAAAGATGGATTATGTTTAAATATTAGAAATTCTAAAAATGAGATTATAGCTAAAGCTAACGCTGGTGAAGAATTAAAAGTTAAAAGTTATAATAATGATAAACTGGAAATAGAAACAAAAGATAATAAAGGTTACATTGAATCAAAATATGTTGATATAACTGAAAGTAAGTTATATGTAAACGCAGATTATATTAATATGCGCTCTGAAAAAAATACAAGCTCTAAGATTCAAGCTGAATTGAAAAAAGGCGATTGTGTAGTAGTATTAAATAGTGATGGAGAATGGTTCAAAGTACTTAGTGGAAGTAAAGAAGGGTACATAAAATCAAAATATCTTGAAGATAAAGAAAGCTTTGAAAATAGAACTTCAGATGATGTAAAAGTTATAGACATGGGTAATTCAAATGCTGAATCACTAGATTATATAAAAGACATAGAAAGAAATAATAAAAATGTAAGAGAATATATAAAAAGATTGAATAACAAAGGTAGTAATTATGTAGTTGATTCTATCTTGGTTAAAGATAATGACAATCTACAACAAGTCCCTCATGCTGATAAGTATGCAGCCCAAAAATTATTAAATTTAGCTTATGAAAAACAAGGTTGTCCATATGTTTGGGGTGCAGAAGGTGATAACTCTTTTGATTGCTCAGGATTCACAATGTGGACATATAAAAACGCATTAGGTATAAACATACCTAGAGTCTCAAGAGACCAAGCTAAAATAGGTAAAGAGATTGATAGAAATTCTTTAGAAGCTGGCGATTTAGTATTCTTTGCAACTGGAGAATCTACAACTAGAATAAGTCACGTAGGCATTTATGTTGGCAATGGGAAAATGATACATGCTCCTCATACAAATAGCTATGTAAAAGTTCAAGATATAACTACAGCATTTTATAGTGAGAGATTTGTTAAAGCTGTCAGATTACTTTAAAATATATCTTTATGTACATATATAAAATGTATATTACTAAAAAATATATTTTACATGTGTTATAATAGAACAAATTTATACGATATTTAATTTCAAAATGAATAGGAGGAATAAGATGAATGATACAATAGAAAAAAAAGAAATCATAAAGCAAGTAAAAAATTTAGGTTGGAACAAGATATTTCTAGATTATAAAAATGGTTTTAGAGGAGCTATTCTAAGAGTAAAAAAAGAAGATGGTAAAAGTATAAATATGGTTATATCTGAAGAAAATGCTTATACAATTACGGACTTACAAGGAATGTTTTCAGCTTCAGATTTACTTAAATATGTACTAAAAAATGAAAAGATTGATATAAATTTTCCAAATAGGATACAAGGTGCTGAGATAATAGCTACTGTTAAAAATGAAGATGAAGTTGAATTTAATGAGAGTTCTGTTTATAAATATAAGCTAACTAATGATTCTAAAGAAAGCATAAAAGTACATTTACTGGCTATATATAATATTATTGAAGAAGAAACGATATTAGACCTAGAAGATTTTTATAAAGAATCTTTAAGTTAAAAGTTCTTAAGTCACTCATTTTGAGCTATGCCCACTGTTTTATACAGTTAAAACAGTGGGTATAGTTCACATTTATGAGTGACTTTTATATTTTTTATAAAGAATCCTCCTATTTAATTGGCTATTTGTAAAATAAATTATCTGATATATTTATTGTATAATATATTTATAAAATAAATATTTACCATATTTTATTTTTATTTCAATTTTTTATATAATTTATTAACATAAAATATTTTTATAATCATAAATTTATTTTAAATATCAATATTTTATTTTTCAGCATCAATAATACACTATACGATACCCTTATTTTATTTTTTAGTATTCATATTTTATTTTTTATTTTCTATGTTTTATTTTTCAAATCAATATTTTATTTTTATTTTCAGAGAATTGTGTTATATTATTTATAAATATATAGTTATAATACATATAAATTTTATCTTATATTTGGGCGAATTAGTAAATATAGGGGTTATAATAAATTTATTTTCAATACAAACTTTTCATACTTAAATACTCTTTATAGAAAGCTTTCAAAGTTAAAGTACAGTTAAAACACACTATGTGTTTATGTTTATTATACATACAAAAGTTAAAATATAGTTAAAGATTTTAATCGTTTTTTTTATATAATCCATATTATTTTTACTATTCTTTAACTTTATACTTAAAAAGGTTGTTTTCAAAAATATAATAAAGGAGGATTTGTCATAAAACATAAATTAGTTTTATGCAATTTATAAATATGGCTAATATATTTAAAGAAATTGAAAAAGAACAATTAAAAATAAAAAAAAGTTTATTAGAACAAAAAAATAATGATAAGGAGTATGCAATTCTAATAAGAAGAAAAAAACTTCTAGATATTATTGATTGCGAAATGAAAAAATACACTTGGTTAACAAATACAAAATTGATTTCCAAAGTTGATTATTTTATAAATAATTATTATTCATACGAATTATTAGCTGAAAAATTTTCAACAACAATACCTTCTGCAAAAAGTATTATTTCTCGTGCTGGTAAAATATTTAAAGATGCAATTGGTGAAAGAATATTGAGAGAAGCTTTTGGAAATGACATTTCTTTTGGTGACAGAGATTTATCTGAGAAGTTAAATTTATCAAGAGAACAATTCTTATTAGAACTAAGAAGTAAGCTTCCTGAAGCAAAGTATTCAGAAGACATAACCTTATTAGATTGTAAAAGAGAGCTTTCTTTTTTATCCTATTTCACTTTAAGAAGCTTTCATAATAACTTTAGTACATTATCTATGCAGCATCTTTCACATATAATGTGGTTTTTAGAAAAAGAAAATTCTAATGAAAAATCAGATTTATTACATAGCTATCTAAAAGATAAAATAGATTTACAAGAACTAATGAAACTTATAGAGGAGGTACATCATTAATGTCTGTACATTTAAAAGATTTATTTGGATTAGAAAGTAAACAAATTGTAATACAAAGCACTTCAGAACTATTACTAATTTGTGAACTTGATAAATACTTGCAATCAATAGCAAAAGAGAGACTTGATTTAGAGGATGTGACTATATTACCAGAACTTAGAAAAGGTAATTTTTTTATCTTTGCAATGAATAAGGGATTAGCATTTAATTATGAATATGAGATGAAAAGTTATAGTAAAATAAGACCATTTTTATTTTTAGATACAATAACAGAAGATAAAATATTTTTCTCTGAATATACAGATGAAAGAGTAATATATGATTTTGATAGTAAACCTGAAATAAATAGAATTTATCATGGTGCTAATAAAGACCATGCATATATTTCTATAGTTGCATATATATATGTCAAATCTTTTTTAAATAAAAAATCATTTCCTAAAATCATTCTAGGTAATGATAGCTATCATTTTATGTTTAAAGAATATAGTCATATAATAATCCTTCATAGATATGGAAACAAATTTATAAAAGATATAGAGTGGAAAGGTGTATGTAAGGAAACAAATACAAATGAAGAAAATAATAGCTATGTAATATATAGAAGACAACTAGGGCATATGAATAGACCTTATACCATACAAGAAAAATACAATTATATTATTAATAATTATGAAGTAGGTGATGTTCTTTTATACTATAAAAGAAATTGTAAAAAACAAAAATATTCTAAATATATAAGTGATGATAAAATACCAAATTTAGAGAAATGTTATCCAGCTGTTATAAGAAATATTACAAAAGAAAATTTTACAATAGATTATTATCCTCTTGTTGAAACAAAATTGACTAGATATATAAATCTAAAGGTTGTCAAAAACAATAATTCATGGGATGAGGGACTAAGTGATAAAGATTTTAATTTATATCCAGTGACTCAAGAGGCTTTTAGTTATGTGAGCTTTGGGATAGACGATTTAACATATGATGAGGAGACTATGTTTTTAAGATTAGTAGAATCTGATGGAGCATTTCAATGGATTAAAAGAGATGATAATTTTGTTAATACTTGGTTTCCAACTATAGATGCTATATATGCGGTATTTGAAGATAGAGGTGTAAAATATAATAAAGAAAAATTTCTAAAAATATACTATGATAATAATACTAAAAAACCACTATATGATTTGCTAAATGAAAACATGTAAAAAATTTAGAAAAAAAGGCTAATAAAATTTTATTAGTCTTTTTATTTTTGATAAAAAATAAAAACATTATTTTTAGTAAAAAAAGAATATCGATATAAACTTTATGGAGGTATAAATATTATGAATGGTATAGCAATATTACTTATCAAAATTTTAATTTTTTGTATTTTTATTTTGATTGCAATTAATTCAGTAGGGATAACAGTAGTAAAAGGAAATGAATTTATAATCTTAGAAAGACGTTTTTCAAAGCAAAAATCAAATAATTTAATATCTTTAAATGGAGAAGCTGGATTTGAAGCTGACATATTAAGAGCTGGATTTTATTTAAAATCTAGATTTTTATATCGAGTATACAAATTTCCTTTAATAGAAATAAATCCTGGTGAAGTAGCTTATGTATTTGCTAAATCGGGAGAGGATTTATACCCTAAGCAGTCTTTTAGCAAAGTAATTGATTGTGATAATTTTCAGGATACTAGAACATTTCTTAAAAACGGTGGAATGAAAGGCATTCAGCGTTCAATTCTAGGACCTGGTTCATATGCTATTAACTTAGCTCAATTTACTATTATAACAGCAAGAAATTTGATTTATTTTAATGATGATACTTCAATCTCAAATGCTCAGTATGAAGACATAGAAGCAATAAGAAGCTATATTGATAAAAAGAATGGATTTAAACCGATTAGAATTAGCCAAAATGAAATTGGATTTTATTATACAGATGAACAGAAAATTATTAAGACAATAAATGAAGGTATATACTATACAAATATTTTTTATGAACACATAATTAAGCTTCCTATAGATGGCTTATATATAAAATGGGATGACAGTAAGTCCTATGAAGACTATCAAGATATAAATCTAAATCCTATAGTTGGAATAACAAAA
Organism: Clostridioides sp. GD02377; assembly: GCF_045899875.1. Taxonomy (NCBI): domain Bacteria; kingdom Bacillati; phylum Bacillota; class Clostridia; order Peptostreptococcales; family Peptostreptococcaceae; genus Clostridioides; species Clostridioides sp. GD02377. The sequence goes on along the minus strand of NZ_JBJODA010000008.1, from coordinate 82,508 downwards.
GATGGTTTTTTAATTAAATTATCTGTTCATCTATTATTAAATATTGACAATAAAAAAATTCAATTGATATTAAATGATTTTGGAACTATATATAGTCTGATATATAAACATCTAGACTTATTTATAAAAAACTATTTTGAAAGTAGCATTAATAAAAATACTATATTAGATTTAATATTGTATAAAAATCAATTTTCTGAAAATACAGTACTTGAAGTTTCTAAACAATTAAGTTCATGGAATCTAAATCTAAAAGATTTAATAATAGGATTCCCTGTATTCGAAAATGAAGAAATTAAACATAAGTTGTTATCAAATCTAGTTGAAAGAGAACTTGTGTTACAAAGTTTAGAAACAAATAGAATTAAAATACAATCACAAGATATTGAAAACATATTAAAAAACAAATAATTATTAGTATATAAGCACTTGTAACAACTATTTTCAATGAAACTAAAATTGTTACAAGTTAAAAGAAACTAGCAATATCTTGCTTTATATACAAAATATATAAATTATATTTGTATCTATAAATCACCAAATAATCAAGTGTTGTTTATTATGTTAGCTTAATATATAATGACTTTAATAAAACGAAGGAGAATATAATATGATGATAGAAAATGAAATAAATGAACTTATAAGTAAAATAGAATATCATAATAATAAATATTATAATGAGGATGTATCTGAAATAACAGATTATGAATATGATAACCTAATGAATAATTTAACTGAATTAGAAAGTAAATATCCAGAATATAGGAGAAAAGACTCACCTACATTAAGGGTAGGTGGAAAAGCTTTAGATAAATTTGAATCTGTTAATCATATAAGAAAAATGCTAAGCTTATCAAACGCATTCTCTGCAGATGACTTAAGAGCTTTTGACAAAAGGGTGAAAAATACAATAAAAGATAATGTAAATTATGTTGTTGAATTCAAAATTGATGGTTTAACTGTTGGATTAAATTATATTAATAATTTCTTTACATTAGGTGCCACAAGAGGTGATGGGATTTTGGGAGAGAATGTGACCGAGAACTTAAAAACAGTAAGAAATATTCCTCTTAAAATAGATGAGTCAAGAAATCTAACTGTAAGAGGTGAAGTTCATATATCTAAAGCTGACTTTTTAAATATAAATAGCACTCAAGAAAATTTAGGTCTTCCTTTATATGCAAATTCTAGAAATTTATCAGCTGGCTCCCTGAGACAACTTGATTCTAAGGTCACAGCAAAAAGACCATTAGATATATTTATTTTTAATCTTGAAAACTATGATGATTTTCCTGAAATAACAACTCATAGTCAATCATTAAATTATCTTAAAAACTTAGGTTTTAAAGTAAGTGAAGATTATAAAGTATGCAATAACATAGAAGAAGTCATAAAAGTTATAGAATACTGGGAAGAACATAGGCAAGAACTTAAATTTGATATAGATGGTATGGTAATAAAAGTTGATAGTATAGCACAAAGAGAAGAATTAGGTGATACAGAGAAGAGCCCTAGATGGGCTATAGCTTATAAATTCAAAGCTGAAAGAAAAGAAACTGTTCTTTTGGATATTGAGGTGGAAGTTGGAAGAACAGGTAATTTAACGCCTCGAGGGATATTTAAACCTGTTAAACTAGCTGGAAGTACTATAAGTAGTGCTACTTTACACAATGAGGATTATATAAAAGAAAAAGACATAAAAATAAATGATGTTGTAATAATTGAAAAGGCTGGAGATGTCATACCACAGGTAGTCGAAGTTGTTAAATCTAAAAGAACAGGTTTAGAAATAAACTTTGATATGCCTTCTCATTGTCCATGTTGTGGAGAGAAAGTAACTAGATTAGAGGGAGAATCTGCTACAAAATGTATAAACACAAAATGTAATGCTCAAATAAAAAGAGGTATCATTCATTATGTTGGAAAAGATGTTATGAATATAGATGGCTTAGGAAAAAACACTATCAACACATTGCTTGAAAATAAATTGATTCATAGTATTAGTGATTTATATGACTTGAAAATAGAGGATTTAACAAAGCTTGAAGGAATAAAAGAAAAGTCAGCTTCTAAATTAATCGCTTCTATAGAAAAATCTAAAAGTAATGATTTATGGCGTCTAATATCTGGACTAGGGATTAATGAAGTTGGAAGTAAGGGTTCAAAAATATTAGCAGATAACTTTGAGAATCTTGAGAACTTAATGAATGCTGATATGGGTACATTAGAATGTATCAAAGATATAGGTAGTATTACTGCAAAACATATAATTAACTTCTTTAATGACTCTAGAAATCAAACTATTATAAAAAAACTTATTGAAAAAGGAGTAAACACAAATAAAATAAAAGTTGCTAATGAACATCCACAGATATTTAAAGATATGAAGATTGTTTTAACTGGCACTCTCAGTTCATTAAAAAGAACTGAAGCTAAAGAACTCATAGAGGGTAGAGGAGGTAAGATAACATCATCTGTTAGTAAGTCTACAAATTTTGTTATCGCTGGCGAAGAAGCTGGTTCTAAATTAGATACTGCATTAAAATTAGGTGTAGTAATTTTATCTGAAAGTGAATTCATAAATATGTTAGATACAGACTCTACAAATGAAATATTAAGCAAATAATTTTAAATTTAAAAAGGTTTATTTCTATTCTTTAGAGATAAACCTTTTTATTATTATAGTAGAAATAAGCATATCCCTTTTGATTTAAAAACTTAACTGTGTATATTATGGTAATTTTTACCATATAATTTTAGATAAATTTATGATATTGTTAATGATATACATATATGTATGTATTTTTGTTTATCAAAATCAATAAATATTTTTGCTAGTAATTACACTGTCAAGTAATTACTAGTTTTTTTTTGCAAAAAAATAATTTTAAGTTTATTATCTATTTTTCATAAAAAAATCAAAATAAAAAAACAAAAAACTTTTTTATATACTTTAGGAATATATATAATTCAATAAAAAAACACATTAATTTTGAAAGGTGGATAAACAAATGGCATATGTTGGTATAACAAAAGATTTATTTGAGGACTTGGTTAAATATTGTTATAACTTATGGTATAACAAGAAAAAAAGTGAAATTTCATTACTAACAGATTTAGAATTAGAAAACATGATAATTGGAATATGTTATAAAGGTAGTAAAAATAATGACTTCTATATTTCTTCAATCAATTTAAATAATATTTTTCTAGAATACATAAAGAAAAATAATTTAAGAAAAAACATTTTAAAAGATAATAAATCTTTAGATGATTTTGATTTGCAAAAATCTGAAGTAAGAATATCCCCAGTTATGTTAAAGGCTCTTATAAAACAACATACCAAAAAGTACAAATACTCTAATAAATTTAATATTGATTTAATTGTATTAGAAATAATATCTATTAGTGAAAAACAAAAAAAATTCTTGCTAAATAAGTGTTTTCTAGATGATATTTGTACTAAATATATAAATTTAGATATAGAAACAAGTTTATAATCTTTATCTATATTAATCAAATAAAAAATTTAATTACAGGAGGTATATATATGTTAAAAAATGATGGTAGCAAAATGGAAAAAAAAGAAATTATTAAGATGGCTTTCTGGGGAATAGTAATGTTCCTATTGTTCATTCTTCTTTTAATATTTTCTATAGTGTCTATAATTAGACTTAATATCCAACTAAATCCTATTGGAATTTCAGGATGTATATTTGGTGTATTAATTCCAATATTTATTATAGCTAAGTTTAGAGGTATATCTATAAGTAAGTCTAAAAAACATTAAAATTTATTAGGGGTGTCGGATATGAAAATAAAAAAATATATAAAATCAATAAAAGTTTCATGTATAGTAATCTCTTTACTTTTTATAAGTACTTTAAGTTGTTTCGCAGATTCATCAAAAGTTGTTACTATAGGAGAAAACTTAAATTCAACACAGAAAACAAAGATTTTTCAATACTTTGGGGTATCTGAGAATGATGTTGATGTTATAACTGTAAATAATCAAGATGAAAGAAAATACTTAGAAGGAGTAGCTACAGAGGAGCAAATCGGACATAAAACATTATCTTGTGCATACATAGAACCTACCAACTCTGGAGGTGTTAATGCTAAAATAGCAAATTTAAATTGGGTTACTGCAAGTATGATATCCTCAACTTTAATAACTGCAGGAGTTGAAAATGCCAATGTGATTGCAGTGGCTCCATTCGAGGTAAGTGGAACAGGAGCTTTAACAGGATGTTTCAAAGCATTTGAAGCAGCTACTGGAAAACAATTGGATGAAGAAAAGAAAGAAATAGCTACTGAAGAGCTAGTTATAACAGGGGATTTAGGTGAAGATATTGGACAAGAGAAAGCAACTGGTGTTGTAAATGATGTAAAAAAAGATGTTATAAAAGAAAAAGTTAAAGATACAGAAACTATAAATAAAATAATAGATGATGTTTCTGGCCAATATGGTGTTTCTTTAAGTGCTGAACAAAAAAATGCTTTATCAAATATGATGTTAAAAGTTGGAGAACAAGATTATGATTATTCAAAAATAGAAAATTCTTTAAATAAGGTTACAGACAATGTAAATAAAATATTAAATAAAGTTGGAACTGAGTTTGAAAAATCAGGATTATGGGATAGTATAAAATCTTTCTTTGTGGGTCTATTCTCAGGAGAAAAAGAAAATGATAATGAAAATTTAGGAATATTAAATAATACAAATGATACCGCTTTAGGTGAAAATACTAAAATAGATTCCACAAATAATAATTCCCAATTAAATAATCAAAATTCTGATGGGTTTTGGGATAAATTTAAAAAAATGTTAAACTTATAAACAAAAAATAAATTCCTTTTTTAAAGGAATTTATTTTTTTGTTATTTTTTGAATATATAAAACGACTCAAAAAAAAGGAGATTATTATGAATAAATTTTTGACTCTTGCACTTAATATCTTACTAATTATACTAATCCAAAATACTATAACAAATTATTTTTTTGAAGAAATGAACCCTCTTGACTTTTATTGTGATAAGGAAAATGTAAAAGCAGTTGTTGTAAGTTCTGATAAATACTATAATACTACAACACATCGTTATAGATATGAGACTATATTAAAATATAAAAAGCTAGAATTTGTGCTAGATGGAAGAAATAATTATAAATTTTATAAAAAATATATTGGTAAAATGGTAAATGTCAAAATTTTAAAAATTAGTGACAAAGAATTTGATGAGATAACAGAAATATTTCACATTGGACATTCAAAATCTAAAGCATTAATTTAAAATAAAAATTGTTTTTTCAGGACCAAGTAAAATTATGATATTAATTTTACACTATTATAAAGAAATAGCGAAGGTGATTTTATGTTTGATAAAAAATTTAAAAAATACAAGAAATATTTTATAAATACTGGGATTTTAATAGTAGTAACATTAATGGGTACATTTATACAGTCTCCTTTAGTCTTTGGAGAAAATGATACTCCCACACAAAAACAAAAACAAATATTATTAGAAAAAAGTAATAAAAATGACCCACTTCTAAAAGATTATACTTCTGGTTATAGAAAAATCAGAGATGATATTAAAGAAAACTCTACATTGAGTACAGTAAAACTCCCAGTTATAAAAGTTGAAATTATTGAAAAAGCAAATTATATTTTTGATAATCATTACATAACAAATATATCTGAGATGCCTAAAAATATGGATGGAATACAAACTAAAGAGATAGGCGAGTTTAAAGTAAGTGCATTTTGTAATTGTAAGAAATGTAAAAATAATACAAATTCTAATGTAAAATATAGAAATTATGATGGTGTTAATGCAGCTGTAGATGCTAACCTTATTGATTATGGCACAAAAATTTACATTGATGGATTAGGCATAAGACAAGCCCAACCTAGTTCTCAGAAAGTTACTGGAAAAGAAATAAAAGTTTATGTTAAAAGCCATGATGATGTAATTCGTTTAGGTACAAAAAATTTAAAAGTTTATAAAGTTTTTTAATTAGGAGGGATAACATGAAAATACACAGTTTAATTACATTATGTCTATTTAGCTTCATTGTAGGGTTTATTTTACAAAAACCAGATGTCTTAAATGCTGTAGAAAGTACAAGTGAAACAGATACACTGGTTATAAAGCATGTAATTAACAAAGATGTTTTAGTAAATCCTAAAACTTTTGTATCAACCAAAAATATAGAAATCCCAGACACAAAAAATCTAGAAGATTTGAAACTAGAAGATTTGGGAAATTTCACTGCTACTGCATACTGTCCATGTGAAAAGTGTTGTGAACAGTGGGCTTCAAGTCCAGAGGATAAAATTACTTCTATTGGTGTTGGTGCATATCAAGGAAATACTGTTGCAGTAGACCCTAATATAATTCCATATGGCACAAAAATTTATATAGAAGGAATAGGTGTTCTCATTGCTACCGATTGTGGTGGTGCAATCAAAGGTAATAGGTTAGATATATATTATTCAACACATGATGAATGTGATAAGTTTGGAAAACAAACAGTAAAAGTATTTAAAGTAAAAGAATAGGAGGAATCAAAGCTTATGGAGGTATGTATGACAGAAATAAATCAAGATATAAAAAGAGAATTGCTAATATGCAATTTATTAGAATATAAAAAGATAATAAAAGATGCAATATCCTATTTCCAAAATTCTAACATAGAATTTAAAAAAAATAATTTTGCTTCTTCGATTCTTTTAGAAGAAAATAGCTATTTTAGCAAAGATATATTGTTACATGCAAGAAATGGTTATAAAAATATAAATTTTTTATTATATAAAGCATCAGATTTCAATAACTACTTTGATTTTCTTGGACAAAACAAATTACATGATAAATTTAGTCTAGCAAAGTCTCTATCACCTTGTTTCTTACAAATTGATGATATAGATGAATTAAATACATTTTGCCAAAATATTTTAGCAAAAGAGTTAAATAGTTTAGAAGGTAAAATAATATTTATAGGAACTGTGAGTGGCAAAAAAGGATTAGAGAAAGTACTAAGCAAAAATAATTATTTTGATAAATTAATTAAGATTAATAGAAAAGATAATTATATTGAAGAACTTTTAATAAAATATGATTTCAAACTTATAAATGATTTCCCTATAAACTTATTATATTGTGCTTCAAAAGATATTAGATTAACTGAATTAACTCATATATTATGTATAGCTAGAATAAAATCAGAACAAGAAAATTTTGAAGGCATAATATCTATAGAACACTTTAATAAAGCTCTAAGAAAATATAATAAATCATCATACAAGCATAAAAAAATTGACTTAAATCAACTATAATAAAAGGAGAATTGAAAATGGAAAAAAAGAAGAAAACTATAATTTTAATTACAACATTATTATCATCATGTGTGTTATTTACTGGATGTGATAAAAGGGTATCACAATTGAAAAGTGAAAATAAGAAATTAAATCAAAATATAGAAAGCAAAGACAGAATAATAGGGCAGCTACAAAAAGATATAAGAGGATTAAAAATAACAGAAGAATCTCCCACTACTTCATTGAGAAGTGTAGAAGGTTCATCTGTACCAGAATTTGTAACAATAGATGGGAAGATTGAATTTCCAACTAGATTGGAAATGCCAAACTCAACTGAAGCTGTGAATAATTCATATATACTCTTAGGAAATAAATATAGATTTGTCCCTAGCAATAACTGGCTTGTTAAATTACAAGGTAATACTTTAGATTGTAGCCATCCTTCGAGAGTGTGGGGGAATTTAAAAGCTATTGGCATGAAAGAGGAAATACAAAAAGATGTCCTAAAAGAAATGTTAAAATCCTTTTTCAATTCATTCCCTGCGACAAATATAACCTATAGAGAAGCTTTTATAGATAGTAGAAATGCTGGATTAATAGCAAATGCCCCTATTACAGTTGATAAGAAACAATATGCAGTTAATGTAGGTGTAATTCAAAAAGGTGAATACGGAGTTTTAATTTTATTTGTATATGAAGACGATAAATCAGGAGTTCAACAAGAATTAATTGATTTACTAATTTCTTCAGGCTCATATGCTGATTATAAAATAAGTTTGGAGTAAAAATTCATGATTAAAAAAAATTCTTTATCAAAAGTAAGTCAATTATTTATAGTAGTATTTATAGGCATAAGTTTATCTGTCATTATCTCTAAGTTTGTAGTTAGTGCAGGTATAGTTCCTACAAACTCTATGTCTCCAACAATAAGTAAAAATAGCACAGTAGTTCTTTCAAGATTAAATCCCCAAAATGGCTATAAATATGGTGATATTATAGCTTTTACAGATAAAAAAACATCTGATAATCTTTTTAAGATATTATTATTCGGTAGAGAAGAAAAATTATATATAAAGAGAGTAATTGGTGTTGAAGGAGATACAGTAGAAATAATAAATGGAGTAGTATATATAAATGATAAAAGTATAAAAGAAGATTATATCTTATATAATGATTCTTTAAATATTCCTAAAGTTAAAATTCCTAAAGGAAATTATTATCTTCTTGGAGATAATAGAGTAAATTCGGAAGATTCAAGATACTGGAAAGACACTTTTTTAAAATCAAATAAAATAGTTGGGAAAATAATATATGTAATGAAAAAATAAGACATTTAATAATGTCTTATTTTTTATTAATAAAATAAAAAATAAAAAAATTGTTCTAAAAGTATATATATATACAATAATGAGAAGGTGAGGAAAACATATGATTTTAAATAAAGCTTTTGAAAACAAAAAAGAAATAAAAAGAACAGGTGCGGCTAAAAAAATAATAATAAATAATCATAATGAAAATGAATATTCAAGTAAATTAAATATACACTCTGAAGAAAAAATTATTACTGTAATTAATGGAAATAAAAGAATTATTGCAACTGATAAAATAGGTATTATTGGACTTGTTAAACTTGATTTATTTTTTGTTACAGGTGGATTTGTAATAGATTTAAAAAAGGGAGTAGTTGTAATAGAAAAGAGTGATGGAATTTATATTATTGGAAAGAAAAAACCAATTTTAATTAGCAAAGAACATGAAAATTTTAATTCTATAAATTGGCAAACTAAAGATGATTTATCACATTATTTAAAAATATTAACTGCTAAAAAATTCGACTTAAAAGAAAGAGAAATTATAAATAATTATTTAAATAATTTAACATATTCACTTGAGTTTAATAACTCAAAAATCCTCAATGCTGAAAATTCTTTAATGAAAATATATGTGAACAATATTTACAATGAGTTAGGATGCGACACATTCAAGTTATCATAAATGAAAGGAGAATATTATTAATTCAAATTAATAATTATATAACTAATGAGAGAAATAGGTATAAATAAGATACATGTAATAGGCACATTATTAGATGAATTTAAATACAGTAATAAATTTATTGTAAATAAATTCTATAATACAAAACAAGTTTATTCTGAAGAATTATTCTTTGAAAATCGAATAAAAATAATTACAAATAACAAAGAAAATATTATAGATATTTTGATTAACAAGAAGCTTTTGTCAAATTTATCAAAGGGCGATAAAGTAAATATCTATGGACAAGTAAGAAGTAGATATATAGATGATAATAATAATAAAAAAATGTTATTTTACATATATGTATTAGATATTCATATAACAGATAATGAAAAAGATGACAATTTAGTAGAATTAGAAGGTTGTATAACATCTAACTCTATGTATAAAATAACAAATTGTAATGGAGCTGTTTATTCTTCTATTCTTAAAATTCACCGTTATTATAGAAAAACAGATTACATACCTGTTGTATCATGGGGAATAAATGCAACAAGGTTGTCTAAATTGAAAGAAGGTACAAAAATTAGGATAATAGGAGAAATTAGAAATAGAGAGTATAAAACAAAAAAAGATAATTTTAAAAGCATTAAGATGGCATATGAGGTTTCAGTTTTATCTATAGAAAAAATACAGGAAGGTAATTAATGATGAATAATAATAACAAGCATGCAAGAAATTATATTAGTGTTACAGGAAAGATTTCTAATTTAGAACTCTTATATGAAGAAGGTAACAAGAAATACTATAAAACATTTATAGAAGTTAAAAGAAATGATTTTCAAAGTAACATTTTACCAGTTATAATTTGCGAGGACTTATTATGCAATATTGATATTGATAAAAATATTAAAATAAGTGGTTTTGTTTATTCTAAAAAGTCTAAAACAAAATTTTCAATAAAAAAATTAAAATCTAATATATATATTTTTGCAGAAAGAATCAAAAACAAAGATAAGGTAATTACTAAAAGAGCTAATATAGTAAGACTAAATGGAACTATCTCAAAAGAAGCATTTATTAAAACAACAAAGGCTGGTACTATTATAGGACATAATATGCTTAAAGTTCATAGATGTAATAATACTAATGATTATATTAATATAATCGCTTATAATGAAAATGCCTTATATTTAAAAAATCTCCATTTAGGAGATGAAATATCAATTATTGGAAGATTTATTTACATAGGTGGAAAAATTAATTTATATAATATATTTATTGTCATGATAGAAAAATAAGTATATAAAAAATGTGAGATTTAAAGTTGTTTTAAATCTCACATTTTTTATGTATCAATTTGTCACTACAAACACCTTCTATTTTTAACTGCTTTAAAGTGAAGAAAAAATAAGTATTTTCATTTTTTTTACTGACCATCTTTTGACTTAAATTACTATTTTTAATATATATATCACATTGTAACACTTGCAAACAGTAGATTTAATACAAAAATGGCATGGAACTAAGTATTCCATGCCATATATATTTTTTTACTATTTTTATAAAAATCCATTTTAAGCCCTTGTTTTTTTATATCCGATTAAATATATACATAACAATCCTAGACCCCTTTAAAATCCATTTTGAAGCTTCATTTTTTCTGTTTTTTTAAAAATAACTATTCTATCCTTATTCCCATCTAAAAGAGCTATTTTAAAGCTTCATTTTTTACATTTGATTAAATATATGCCCAATAATTTATAGACCACTTAAAATCCATTTTAAAGCTTCATTTTTTTCTGTTTTTTTACTTCATCTATTTTTTTAAAAAATTTTATTACTCCCTCTTTATCTTTGTATAAAAATCCATTTTAAGCTTCTTATTTTTACACTTAATTAAAACCCACACTATATATTTTTAAACCACCTTAAAATCTATTTAAAACTTTCTTATTTTTGATTTTATTTTCAACAAAATTTATATTGAAATTATTACACTTTTTTATTTTCGAAATTTATTAATATCATTTTTTATACTTTACCAAAATTTATTTAAGTTCTTATTTTTTTAACATATTTTACATATAACGAATTTTACATAAATATAATTTTTTACTCTATATAAATTTTATTTTTTACTATTATTTATTTGTTTTAAATTTATCATTGTTTTATATTTTAAGATAAGATTCTTATTTTGGAACAATTTATTATCTCGATTTCTAATTTATTACAATATAATTATTATATTTTTTAAAAACAAATACAACTTTATACTATATTTACTCTATTATTCGATAAATTCATCTACAATCAATCTTTTGTATTAGACCTAAATTCTCAATCAAAATATTTACAACCTATAATTAATTTAATTTCTAACCAAACTATATTTTTCCCTACTTAAAAACTTAATAATTATCTCGAATAATTGATATTTTTTTATCTAATCCTCTCTGTTTAAGATGATAATTAAATAATATCTTAAATTTTTTCTTTATTAATTATTCTAAATTCACAAAAAAATATGGTAAATAATATTCTCAAAAAAAATTATAAATAAAAAAACTATATTTTTTTTATTTACTTATAAAGATTATATAATCCAGAAAGGAGGAAGATTTTTTATGATAAATAAAAAAATAATATCTATATTAATAGCTGCTTCAATAATAAATTCAAATACTCCTGTAAATGCTCTTGCAGATGAATTTATCAAAGAATACAAAGATGAATTTATCAAAAAAATCACACAAGTTAAAAGAAATAATACAACTACTGATACTAAAAATGAAAATAATTCACTTGATATGGGAGAATACAAAAATGATGATGGAGTTCTAAGTTTTCCTAATGCTCAAGGAATTATAAAGGAAAAAACAAATTTATTTTTCAATTTTGATGGCGAAAGTGATGTTAAAATCAGTTATACAAAAAATGGAAAAAATTTGGAAGGAATAACATATGAACCATCACTTAAAAGCAGAGTCATAAATATCAAAATAGAAAATCAAGAAGAACTGGATGAAGTGCTAAAGACATTAAAAATTAAAACTAATGGCAATGTAAATTTCTCTGTGAAATTGGCTAATGTACCAAGTGGAACTATAAGTTCAAATGGTGTTGGACAAGAAGAGGCTATAGATGGAGACTTAGGAAGTCATTTTCGTGCTGATGGCAAAGGATGGTGGCAATTAATATTCGATAAGGAGACAGAGTTAGATACCATAAATTTAACTTTTGGAAGAAAAAATGGTGCAATAATAGAAGGACTTAAGGATGGAACTTGGATAAAGATAGGTGAAGCTAGTGACTATGCTATAGACCTCTATTCTAGAGAGACTCAAACTATTAAAGTCGATAAAGGTATCTATAATGGAATAAAAGTAACCCCTAATTTATCTGATGACAATATAAGTAGACTTTGTGAGATTTCATTTGATGAAACTGAAGCACAGTATTTTAGCTATACTGATTCTCCAAGTTTAAGCCTAGGTGAGCCATCTATTAATGACTCCTTTGTTACTTTTCCAAGTGCAATTGTAAATGGATTTAATAAATTGAGTCTAAAACTTGAATATTCGACACCTATAGGAACTGAATATGAAGTTAATGGAAATAAGATAAATAGTGATGAAAAAGTGGTAATTACAGAGGCATATGATAGAAAAACAATAAATGAAATACTAAAAACATTGAAGTTAAATACAAAAAACCAAAAAGTTAAAATTGATGTAAGCCTTGTAGATATGGAACTAAAGAAAACTTTTCCTGATGGAACGGTTGCAACAGGAACTTATTATGGTGCAGGTTATCCAGCGAATGTGATTGATTGTAATGTAAACACGTATTGGAATGCTCCTAGTGAATCTGGAAATATCAATTTCAAATTTCCAAGTCAAACTAAAGTTGATACTATAAAATTAAAAGTATCTCCATCGACAACAATAAAAAATCAATACACTATAACTGGTAAGAAAGGAGGGTCATCAGAGGTAATTGGTCAAACAGTTGAAATAGTGAAAGGGAATGAGATGAATACAGTTAATATCCCTATTATAAAAAAAGGTGATTATGATGAAATTAATGTAAGTTCGTCTTGGATAGCTACTGGAGGATTAGGAAGTGCTTGGGCTACTATACATGAAGTTATATTAAACTCTAATTTAGAAGAAGAACTTGCTTCAGATTCTGTAACAGTAGATAAAATTGAAAGTATGTTAAATTTAGAGCTTGGAGAAAAGAAAGTAATAAATAATAAAATCACATTTCCTGATGCTAAGGGAAATACAGTCGGATTTGGTTCTAGTATAGTCTTTGAGCTCAATGATGTAGAAAATCAGGATACATCTATAAAGTATCAATTAAATGGAGAGGAAATAATAAAAAAAGATAAGACTATTAAAATAGAAATAAATTCTCAAAAGGAACTAGATGAGATATTGAAAAGCTTGGAAATTACTTTTGATGAACTTGAAGGATGTTCTTTAAAGATATTTTCAGTTTCTTCAGATGCAGATATGGAAAATTTATCTTGGCAGATTCCTAAAAATTTTGTAGCTTCAGGAATAGGTTATGGAAATAATCAACCTAGTAATGTATTTAAAGGTAGTGTAGGATGGAACGCAGGAACTTATAATACATCAATGTATTTAAAAAATATAAATAATGTATATCTATCTGCAATAAGATATAATTCTAAAAACGCTTTAATTGTTAGGGGGAAAAATAATGGAACTTGGAAAGATATTGGCTCATTTGGGGCAAATCAATCAAATGCAAAATTCGATGTCGTTCCTAATAATTATGAAGAGCTAGAATTCTATTCATATGGAAGAGATTGGGCTCATATCTATGATTTAGAGTTTTTTATGTCTGATAAAAAAAAGGAATGTTTAAACATATCTATAGATAAAGCTAATTTTGAAATAGGTGATTTTAACAGCGATGGAAAAGGGAATATAACATTTCCAAGTGCAGCTGGCAAAATAAATACAAATACTAGTTTAAATATATCATTTAAAAATGGATATAATAGAAATTTAGTAACAACTTATAGTGTAGATGGCGAAGAAAAAAAAGAAAACAATGAAAATATAGTTATTAATATAGAAAATAATGAGCAACTAAAAGAAGTATTAAGTAGTCTTAAAATATCACATGATAACACATCTAATTTAGATATGTCTTTTTCTCTAAATTTCAACTCTGGGAAAAAGATTACAAAAGATATTAAAATTGAAATGGATGATAGCTTGGATATGGGTGAGATACAACATTCTGATGGAGTAATAACATTCAAAAATGCTACTGGAAAAATAAGAGATAAGGCAGATTTAAATTTTGTTTCAAAAACTGAGTTAGAAATAAGATATAGTATAAATGGCGAAGAGATAACTAAAAAGGGAAAAGATATAATTATTGGAGGACTAACACAAGATACTTTAAATGAGCTTCTAAGAAGTTTTTCTATAAGTTATAATGAATATGAAGGTTGTGAATTCTCTATTAACTTATTAGGTAAGCCAGTTACAATAACAAAAAATTATAGCATACCACAAGTTCAAGGTGATTTAGAACTAATTTTGGGACAATATGAAAATGATGGAAATGGAAATGTAATATTCCCAAACGCAAGAGGTTCATTATATAGAGCAGGTAGTTTAAACATAAGTTTTAATAAAGGTTTTAGTGATGATATAGAAATAAAATATAAATTAAATGATGCTGAATATACTAAAAAACAAAACAATTTATCTATACAAGTTTCTAATCAGGATGAATTAGACGAAGTTCTAAAGACATTAAAAATTAAATGTGATAGCAGCTTAGAATATGATTTAAATATTACTTTAGCAGAAGAAAGATATATTCCTTTGGGAACTACATCAGATAAACCAGAAGCTTTAACAGGAGGCTGGTATTCTGGAAAAGGTGGAAATACTGCAATAATAACATTTAATTCACCATTAAAAATTAGTGCTGTAAGTATATCAAAAACTTCTGGAGTAGATAATCGCTTTTATATCAAGGGGTTAAAAAATAACACATGGAAAGATATAGGTAATTTTACAATATTCTATCCAAATTACGATTATACTAAATTAAGAGAAATTGATGTGCAAAGAGACAGTTATGATGCAATTTCTATATATTATGTTGTAAACAATGGATGGGGGACTGCAAATGTTAGCAAACTTGGATTTTTAGATAAAATTTCTACTAATATTAAAATTAAACCTGACATAAATTTAAAAGTTACTTTAGCAGACAACTTAGAAAAGGCAAACTTGAAGTGGAATAGTGATTTAGAAGCATATGCATACAACATTTATGTTAAGAAAAAAGAAGATAAAAATTGGACTCTATCTAAGAGTGTTACAGCAGATACAAATGAAATTGAAGATTATGAAATAACTGATTCAAAAGCTCCAAATCTTCCTAATTTTGAAGTTTTGAAAGATGGTTTAAAAAAAGGAATACAATTAGAAACTGAAGATGTTGGAACTGAATATTCTTATTACATTAATGCAATAAATAAAAATGGAGATAGAATAGGGACATCTAATATAGAAAAGATATTTGTTCAAAGCGATTTTAAAGAATTTTCTTATGAAGTAAGTAATAGCCCTGTTCCAACTTCTTTAAATAAAAATAGCACAAATGGATTTATATCATTTAGAGAATTAGTTGATAAAAATTATTTGCACGTAACTGCTTCAGATAACTTTGGAAATATAAGTGAAGTTAAAACTATTCCAATCCTAAAATTATTTACAGATGAAGCTCCAATTTTAACTGTACCTAGTGATATATCATTAAGACAAAATAGTAGTATTAATATTTTAGAGAACGTAAGTGCTTATGATGAAATAGATGGAGATTTAACTGAGAAAATCACTACAGAAATAACAGGTCCAGCTGGAGCTATAGTAGAAAATATTAATACAGAAATTTTAGGTAACTGGATTATAAAATATAGTGTTGAAGATTCTAAAAAACAAGTTACAGAGTATATAAGAACAATTAATATTATAAAAGATATACCATTTAAACTTGATATTGGAGAAATTCTAGTAACAAACACTTTTGTTAAGCTTCCTAACGCTAAAATTACTACTAGTGATTCTTCAAAAGAAATAGATGGTATAAAGATATATTTTAGTGATGAATTTAATAGCTCTATGAAAATACACTATGAGCTAAATGGAGTAGAAAATACTACGATAGATAGAAGTTTAGATATACAAGATAAGTTTACAATAAAAGAAGCTGAAGAGTTAATCAAATCTATAAAAATTGATACTGACAATCGTACAAAATTTAAATTTAATATAGTTTTAGATAGCAACAATGCTGAAAAAATAATATATAACTATAAAAACAATCATTACTATAAATTAATAGAGAGTCCTGGTCTAACATTAGAAGAAGCTAAACTAGCAGCTAAAAAACAAGAAATGCTAGGTCATAATGCTGATTTAGCTACAATAAATGATGAACATAAAAACATATTAACCAAAGATTCTGTATGGACAAATGGTTCAACTGAAAATAATAATTCTAAAGGATTTATAGTCGAATTTGGTAAAGCAGGCGAGAAATTGCCTTCTCCTGACACAACTAATTTATTTGACTATGAAAGTATTATAAATGTAGAACCTTTTGAGACTAAACAAGATATTGTTTTAGATACTGAGATTATACAAAATCAAGTTTTTCTTGATTGGAATGATGTTAAGGATAAATATTTAGATTACTATGTTGCATATCAAAAGAAAAAAGGAGAAAAGGAATTTAAACCAATTTCTTCAAATAAAGAGGAAAAAGGAAAACTAACTGAAAGCCAGTTAGAAGTTTCTGATGCAAAAGATGTTGATGCACCAACAGTTCCATTATACAAAATATATAATTCTGGTATAAAACAGGGAATAGCATTTGATTCAATTGATATTTGTAGTGAATATGAATATTATATTGACGCTATATCAAAATTTGGAGATATAACTAATACTTCAAATAAAAAAACTCTACAAATAAAATCGGGATTTGCTGGATATAGTTATGAAGTAAGTAATAATAATATTCCATCAGCTTCTTTGGGCAATAGTATTAATAGTAAAGATGGTTTTATAAGTGCTAAAGAATTGGCCAGTAACTCATATGTGCATATTATAGCAATAGACAAAGCTGGAAATAAAAGTAATGTATTAACATTGCCAGTTCTAGGAATATTTACAGATTATGCTCCTGTTCTGAACATAGGTGGAAATACATCTATATCAAAGGGCAGTAAATTTGATGTAATGGGAAACGTTAGTGCAATTGATGATTATGATGGTGATTTAACTAAAGATATTAAGATAATAATAAAAAATCCTGATGGAGCTATAGTAGACAGCATTGATACAAATATTTTAGGGAAATGGACTTTAGAATACTTTGTAGCAGATACTAAAGGGCAAGAGAGTAGAGCTACAAAATATATAACAGTAAAAGAAAGTTTTGATTATCTAAGTATCGATTTAGGTGAACCAGATACAAAAAGATTTTTAACTACTTTTCCTGATGCAACAATTACAAATAATAGTGGGGAACTTATAGATGGTATTAAATTTTATATCAGTAAGGGCTTTAATAATAGTATAGTTATTAAATATAAGGATAGAGGGATAGAGAAATCTGTAAAAGGACAACAAGTAATATTAACTAATAAATACACTACTAAAGAAGTAGAAGATTTAATTAAGTCTGTAAAAATCGAACATGACAATAGCACAAGTTTTAAATTTAATGTAAGACTACAAAATAATACTGTGGATGATATAGTATATAATCCAACTAATGGAAACTACTATCAATTTGTAGCTGCAAAAAGAATAAGTTGGAAAAATGCAAAATTAGAAGCAGAAAAAATGGAATATAGAGGTTTAAAAGGGCATCTAGTAACTATTACATCTAAAGATGAATTAGATATATTCAATAGCTTAACCACAAAAACTGTATGGTTAGGGGGTACAGATGAAGAAAAAGAAGGAACTTGGAAATGGATAACAGGAGAACCTTTTGAATATACAAATTGGTGTCCTGGAGAACCAAATAATTTTGATGCAGGTGGGGAGAATTATCTAGTATCTATTAAAAATAGCAATGGTTTGTGGAATGATACAGCTAATTCACCAAATCCAACTTGGACAGATATAGAAGGATTTGTCGTTGAATATGAAAAAGAAAAAGATGAAAGCACTGGTGGAACATATAAATACGAAGATAGTGTTTATATAGAAAAAATTGTCTCTAATAAAGATATTACAATAAGTGCAAATGCAAATGATAAGGAAAACTTTATAGATTTATCATGGGATAAATATAAGGAAGCTTCTTATTATGTAATAGAGAGAAAAAAAATAGGTGATAGTAAATCTAAATATATAAAAGTTTCAAGTAACACTTTAAAAGACGTAAATGGACAAGACTTAGATGCTCCAAATATGTTTTTCTCTTTTACATTAAGCAAAGAGATGTCTGCTAAATTAAAGTTCGACTGCGATGACTTAGAAAGCGAATATGAATACTCTGTCAAGGCATATGACTCAGATGATTATGAAATAGCTTATTCTAATACAATAAAAACTTCAATAAAAACAGGATTAAAAGGTTATAGCTATATTCTTGATAAAAATACAGATACAGAAGTTTTAAGTGACATAAATAATACTGATGGTAACTTTGAGTTTAAAGGTGTAAGTGAGGATGATTATCTACATATAGTTGCTATTGATAATGCAGGTAATCGCACAAAAACAAAACACATCAAGCTTTCAGATGATTCTCATAATAATGCACCTATTTTAACTGTACCTGGTCTAAATCAAGTTATAGAAATAGATGAAGAATTTGACAAATTAAAAAATGTAACAGCTTACGACATGGAAGATGGCGATTTGACATCAAAGATAACTGTGCAGGGGGATATTAATAACCAAGTACAAGGAGTTTATGAATTAAAGTATAGTGTACAAGACTCGAAAGGGTTGAAAACTGAGGAAATAGTAAAAATACATGTGACAGGTAATATAAAACTCGCCATAGAAGAATCACAAGATAAATTGTCAATATCTTGGGATAAAGTAGAAAATGCTGATAAATATATAGTATATAGAACAGATGTTAATGGATTTGATTTTAAAGAAAAAGGTGTTTTTAATAATACAGGATTTATTGATACTGAAGCTAAAGATGTTAGTTCTCCAGTTATAACATATTTAAACGAAGTCTCTGAAGCTGAAGAAGCTAAAAACTCTAGACTTGCTTCTATTCCTGAAAAGACAACTAATGGCACAAAGTTAAAGTTAGTTGCAAGAGATTTATCTTCTACTTATAGATATTTTATAGAAGCTATCGACAAAAATGGAAATGTTATTAACTCATCTAAAATTAGAAATGGTTCTGTAGAATCTGGATTAGCTGGATTTAATTATATTATTAACAGTAAAGAAGATACTGAAGCAGCTAATTTTGTAAATACTAAAAATGTAGAAGATATAGATATTTCTAATAGTAAATTTAAGTTCTTACATGTTAAAGCTATCGACAAAAATGGAAATGTAAGCAAAACATATCATCATTTAATTGGGGGAAAATATGATACTAACCACATACCTGTTATACGAGATGTTTATACAGCTAGAGTAAAGGAAGGAAGTACCTTTGATGAAATGCAAGGGATTTCGGCTTACGATACTGAAGATGGTGATTTGACAAGTAAAGTTGAGGTTCAAGGTAGTGTAGATACAAATACAAATGGAGAATATGAGTTAAATTATCATGTGGAAGATTCTCAAGGTAATGTAAGAGATGTAAAAAGAAAAGTAGTTGTTTATGGTGATATGGAAATAAAAGTAGAAGCAAATTTAGATGAAAACAACCTAATTGTAAGTTGGGACGAAAATAAACTTGGAGATAAAGTATTTTATGAAGTAAGAAAACTTGATAAAAAATTAAATGTTTATAAAACAATTGCTTACACTGAAGATTTAAGCTTCACTGATGAAAATGCAAAAGATGTGTTTGGTCCAGGAGTAAAAAATGTTCATGGAAGTGATATGGATACAGAAGAGTTAGAAGATGAAATTACACTTAATATTAATGCAGTGGAAATAGGCGACTCTGAAAAATATCAGGTTAGGACTAGACTCAAAGATAACAACTTAATAATAAGAGACATGACAACAGAAGAAGGTCATGAGTGGGGTACTGAAGGACATATAGTTGGTGATGTGAAAGCATATAAGTATAAGCTAAGTAATAAGAGAGAGGATACATTAAAAACAGGTATGCTAACTACATCATTATCTCCTAATCAAATTATTTTTGAACATAAAGGGAACAAGTATATACATTTTATGCCAGTCGATTCATTCGGAAATGAAGGAGATGTCATTCATTATCAAATAGGTAGAGTAGATTCTGAAGAAGAAATCTTAACCCCTCCTGTTATAAGTGCATATGGTGTACCTGTTCTAGATGAGATTGGCACAAAAATAATAAATGTTGGAGACAATCTTAATGTTCTAGATGGTATTACAGCAAAAGATTTTCGAGGTGAAGACTTAACAAAATATATAAAAGTCGAAGGATATGTTAACCGATTTGAAACAGGGGAATATAATTTAAAATATAGTGTTACAGATTTTAAGTGTCAAACATCTGAAAAGAATTGTAAGGTTATAGTTCAAGATTACAAGAGCTCACTTCCTAATAAACCTAATAAGAATAATGGAAAGCCAGAAGCTACATTGTGGGATGAAGAATATATAACGGTTGGAGATATTTATGGTGATGATAGAATAAGAAAAGGTGTAAAAGTAATAGACCCTGAAGATGGAGATTTGACTGATAAAATAACTTATGAAACAGATTTAGATAACAATACAGTAGGTTCTTATCTTATAACATATTCAGTAAGCGATTCTGATGATAATAGAATTAGATTCTCTAGAATTGTACATGTTTTAGAAAAAGGAGAAGATATACCTGAAAATAGTGAAGATATTGGAGACTGGGAGAATACTCGTTGGCCACAACTGCAAGTAAGAGATGTATATCTTTCAGTTGGAGATGACTTTAACTCAAAAAGTGGATTATTATATGCATATGACGAGGTTGATGGATATTTAACAGATAAAGTCAAAATGAGTGGAACTGTAAATACTATAAAACCAGGCGTTTACGGTATCACATACAAAGTAACAAATAGTGATAATCGTACTTCTATACGTTCAGCTGCTGTTCTTGTAAAAGAAGGAGGCTGGAATAATGGGGATGGAGAGTTACCCGACCCTGGTCCTGATTGGGGCGACAATGATGGTGATGATGAACATAATAATAACATCCCTGATAGGCCAGACCAACCTGAGCAGCCTGATGAGGATACTAATGGTGATAAACTCCCAGATATTGATGACAATGGCAATCAAGGAGGACAAAATGACTATTATATAGACAAAGATGGTAATAAGGTTTTTCCTGATGGTAGCATTGTAACACCTGATGATATTGAAATTAAACCAAACCCTGATGGAGAGAAACCCAGCATCGATGAGGAAGGAAATATAATTGTTCCACCAGGCTCAGAGATAACATTCCCTGATGGAAGTGTAATAGTTCCTCCAAACGGAGGAATTATATTCCCTGATGGAACTTTTAAAGAAAATGAACAGGAAACTGATAAAGAAAATAGTAATAAAAATCCTAATTATCCAACTGAAGATAATAATTCATCTATAAAGGATAATTCATCTATAGATAATAATTCTACTGAAAGTAATTTAAATTCTAGTGATGCTAATAAAATTAATTCTCCAAAGACAGGTGATACAGGTATACTAGGGTTTTCTATAATTGCTATGTTTTCTGCTATACTTTTGTTTTTTAATAGAAAAAGAAAATAATTGCATTTAATTTTAGCTTTTTAGGTGAAACTAATAAAAAAGCATTAGAATTTATAAAGAAATAGTTTTTTAAAAGGGTAGCAACTAATTTGATAGTTTCTACCCCCTTTTTTATAAGATAAGGTGTAAAACCACTATACCTTTATACTACAAGTAAAATATCCATCTGACCAAAAGGACTTCTCCTTCCAGAAATATTTGTTAAGGTATAATTGATTATTATTAATTCGCCAAATTTAATTAACAAGTTTTTTCTGTATTTACATACAAATATCAGATTTGGCCATTAGATATTTTTTGACCTCTAAACACTCTAAGATTTTCAAAATTTAAATTTTTATTTCTAGTTCTTCTTCCACAATTAAGTTCACTTGCAGAAGCTTTTTCACCAGTTCTACTGTCTATATATTTTGCATCATAGAATTGTTCAACTTTAAATATTTCTGAATTTCTAACTTAATTAACACCCTTAGCTATAGCAAAAGCATCATTAAAATGACTTTTCTCTATACCATGTTCAATTCTATAATTTTTAGCCAAATAACCATAAGTTGCCCTAATATTAGTTGACTTTAAACAAAATTAATCACTCCACACACCATATTCCCTCTCGAGTGCATTAATATTAAAAACCCATGTTTTTCCAAACAGTTTACAATCTACATCTTTTGTAAATTTACCATTTCTTATGTTTTCTCTTAAAGTAGACTCAGCTTTATTGTATTTCTTTGAAGCATCACTCAAAGATATAAAATTACTAAAATTAGTAGAAAACGAATGTTGACCATTGTGAAGTCCAAAAATAAAATTGACAGCAACTAAATAATTATCTAAACTATCAAAAAGTTCTTTTGGGACAGTCATTTCTAAACGCATAAAAGCCTTTAAAATTATTTCCAATGCTTTATTCTTATCGCCTCTATGCAGAGCATCACTTATTGTTAAAATTTGATGCTGGCTTAATACATTACTACTTCCAACTTTAAAGCCCAGGTCATATAATTCTTTGTTCATTTTTACACCATCCCTTTTTTATTTATACAATAATTATAATCTATAACGACTAAAAAATCAACATGGAATAGTTGATATAAACTATTCATGTTTCTACCGACTATTTTATATTGACAAAATAGTCGGTAGCAACTATAATATAATTAACAAATAAAATGAAAGGGGATAAACAAAGATGAAAAATTTATTTAAAGAAGCACATAAAATGACAAGAGAAATAAAAAGAAAATATAATGATGTGGAATATAAAGCGCAATTTAGTCTTTGTTTATCTTTCTTAAATAAAGAAGGGGGTATAAAATTGAAAGAATTAAGAGGGTCTGAAAAACAAGTTAATTGGGCAAATGATATAAGAAAAGAACTTTTAAATGTAATTGATGAATTAGAAGAAGTTGACAATAAATATTTCGAAAAAAAAGACTTAATAAAAATGATAAAGTCGTGGGAAAAAAAATTAGAAAAAATAAGAGAAGAAGTAAGAAATGTAGATAGTGCTAAATTTTTTATAGATTATTTCAAAGAAATTTTGAAACATAATTCTTTAAGAGAAAAAGCATCTTGGATATGTCATGCTATAGAAGATTCTACATTAGAAGAAAATAGAAGTTGGGACTTACTAGCACATAAAGCAAAGCTAAATTATCGCAGAGAAATAATTAAAGAATTTAAAATATCATATGAAGAAGCGAAAGAAATAACAAAAGATATAAAATTTGAGGATGATTGGGCAAATGAAATAAAAGAAAATGTGCTTGAGATAGTAGAAATATTCGACGATGCAGTAAAGCAAATTAATAATGTAGAAGAAATAGAAAAAACAAAAGAATACATTATAGAAACGTTAATACAAGAAAATCCACAATTTTACAAAAATGGTTTCAAAGGAATTAAAAAAGATGAAATTGAAAATTATAGAAATATGAAAGATGAAAAAAGAAAAATAGAAGTGGCATACCTTTTATTTAAAGATGGTGTAGAATGTTAAAAATTTTGACTTGAGACAAATATAGTTTATATCAGATGATATAATTAAAATATAAAATAAACGGAGGTTTTGGTATGAATATAACATTTAGTACAATATTAGATTTGAAAGTTAATAAAGAAAATGTTGAAATGATAGAAAATAAGGTCGAAGAAATTAACAAGGGCATGTTAGATATAAGTTTTAAAGACTCTGCTAACGGACATTTCGGACTTCGTAAAGAGACAAGCGGCCCAAGTCTATATTTTGATATGTGGGGCTCTACAGATGGTTATACATCTGACATTGGAGTTACTTTGGAATTTTGCTTTCAGTATACAAGCGATGATTTGGAAAAGAAAGAAAATATTAAAAACATTTTAATATTTGTAAATAGTTTTAGCAAAGAAAACCACAACAACAATATTGAAGCACTTGTTAATCCAAATTACTATAGATTGGAAGAAAAATATTTTACACTAATTAAAAAATGTCTAGTTAAACATGAATTTACAGGTGTAAATCCAAATGAAATTGAAAAATTCTTGCATTATATTGAAGAAATTGAAAAAAGTAAAAGAACTGTTATATATGAATAAAAAAAAGAGGTTTTAGCATGGGTAAAATAGATAACGCTTTGAAAATTATAATGGTTTTAAAAGACAATAAAATATTGAAAGCTAGAGAAATAGCAAATGAATTAAATATCTCAGAGAGGCAAGTCAAAGAATATATGTCACAATTAAGACGAGCAGGGATTGATGTCAAAAGTAAACCAGGTAATGCAGGTGGATATTATATAGAGCAATGTCCATTTTGTGCAAGATTAAAAAATAGGGGGTAATTTTAATGGAGGAATATTTTATCGAGGAATGGCCTTACATGGCAGATATAGGCTTTGAAATAGCTGATATAGAAAATACTACAATAATAGTAAACAACTTAAAAGTTAGCATGAAAATGAGTGAAAATTTTGCACATTTAGGTGATATAGAATGTACTGTAGAGATTCCATATAGCCATGAAATTTTTACAAAAGATTACATAGAAGAATTTAACATAAAAGAACCTGGCGAAAACGATGAATTTAATGACGAATTATCTAAAGTCAGAGATAAAATAGAAGAAGGTATCGAAGATTATTTAAAGAAAAATAAGAAATTAATTGAGATAGATTATGAAATGTAGTTATACACATACCAAATATAAAAAGTAAACTTCAAAAGGCTATAGTTATATAGCCTTTTGAAGAAAAATAAGGGGTGCAAAAATGGATAAAAAAAATGCTAAAAGATTCTTGAAAATAATAGACAAGAACATAGATAAAATAGAAGAAGAAGCTATACAAGCTTACAAAGAAAGATATGCAGGAGAGATAACTAATGCCATGAAAATATCTGTCAATCTTGAACAAATTGTAAAAACTACAATAGTCCTAGGTTACGCAGAAGTATTAAGTGATATTTTTAATGAAAGAGAAATTATCGTTTATGAATTTAATCAAGAAAAAAATGTTCTTGCAGATGCACTTGGAGAGCTTTGCTATTTGAAAGATTATAAAGAATTTGAAAAATGGTGCGATGATGAAGAAGAAAATTTAAGCTGGGATAATTATAAAAAATTTAATAAAGATAATTTTGACGAATTAGTTGAAAGAAATATGGAAGATAGTTTGTCAGATTTTTTAGAGGAATTAAATGAAAGCATTGAAAATCGCAAAAAAGAATTACAAGAAATAGTTGAAAATTAAGTAAAAGAGTGTTATTATTAATGTATTATAGTATCACTTTTAAGATTAACTATAAGGGATTTAAATGTCAATTTAATTTATATCGAAATGATATAATATCCAATTATTTTAGATTAACTATACGGAAACGGAAACAGTGCAGTCAAGCGGATGTACTGTTTTTTTGTTGTTCAAAAGAAACATAATGCAATTATAATATTATTACAATATAAAAATATTGCTTGAATATTATTAATGCAATACTCAAGCAATATATATACAATGTATTACTTATTATTCTTTGTCTTTCTTCTTTCATTGTAAGCAATTAAATTTTCTTCTTTTACATCTACATCATATAAAAGCTTTGTTAACATATCGCTTAATATTTTACATGAATTCATTTGATGAGTATAGAATATTTTTATAAACATATCCTATTAGATAGCTTTATACCCAATGGATTGTTAAAAGTATTCATTTAAAAATATATACTAATTAATAAGAATTATATAAAAAATAGGAGATATAAATTTTGAATATAAATTATTTAGGTGAAAGAATTAGAGAGCGTAGAAAAGAGCTAGGAATTACAATAGAAGAATTAGCAGAGAAAGTTGGAATAGGATATAATCATTTAAGTAACATTGAGAGAGGTCGTAAAATACCTAGCCTCGAAACATTTATTAAAATCGTAAATGAATTAGACACAACTTCTGATATAATTCTTAGAAATTATGTTAAATATGCAGAACCTCATTACAAAACTGATATAAAGAATGAGATAACAGATGGTTTAGAAAATTTAGATTTAGATGGATTAAAAACTATCTCAGAAGTTGTATCTGTCTTAAAAAAGAACTTAAGTAAAGATAATAAATAAAAAAGAGTTATTTAAACATATAACTCTTTTTAAGATGATTTTACATATTAATCTTCATCTTCCCAATTTTTAACCCAGTTTTCCAATTCCTTAAGTTTTTCTTCAGTTAAGTGTTTATCTTTATGTAGTGTAGAAACTGAATGTATAAATTCATCATTATAGTTTTTCACTATTTGTTTTATTGTGATTAACACTTTTTTACATTTTTCTTCTATCTTTCTGAGTCCCATCCACCTATGCTCCTTAACATATTATATTAAATAATAGAGCCATTTTTTCAAAATAGATACAGGTAATTTCTTCCATTTATTGCATATTGATTTTAAAGTATATAAAATTATAAAATAAGACAAAAGAAATCGTTTTTAGGAGGATATTGTAATTATATGTATTATTTATTTGACTGTCTATTAAAAACAACAATTGTAAGCAGTATTTCTATCTGCTTATTACTATTACTAAAAAGAAACTTATTTAAAAGGTTCAGCAAAAAATTTAACTATTATATTTGGTTAATTGTCATACTTAGAATGCTATTTTTCTTTTTAAGTTATTCTATAGAGTTTACTAAAGATGTATCAAAGAATTATGCTTTAATTGAGAGTTTTACTAACCTAAATAATAAAATTAATCCAACACTAGATGCCTCGTTTTGGATATTATTGACTTGGATAATTGGAGCTATAGTGTCATTATCTTATTCTTTACATAAATATTTAAAGTTCAAAAATTTAATTATTGATACCTCTTTCGACATAGAAGATATACATATAAATAATATATACAAAAACTTATTACTTGAGCTAAATATAAAAAAGAATATACCTTTAAAATGCACTGATGAACTAGATAGTCCAGCATGCATGGGTTTATTAAAACCTTATATATTGCTATTAGATTTTCCATATCAGGAAGATAAAATTTATTGGATTTTAAAACATGAATTAACTCATTTTAAAAATAAAGATATATTAATAAAATTTCTAGTATTATTTGCAAAAAGTTTATTTTGGTTTAATCCTTTTGTACATATAATGAGTAAAAGAATAAGTGAAGATTGCGAACTTTGTTGTGATGAAAGTGTTCTTAATAATTGTTCATTACAAGAGAAGAGAAAATATGGTTTGGCTTTATTACATGCGATTGAACTTTCTAGTCTAAATAAAGCTGGACTATTAACAACAGAATTTAATAAATCTAATTTAGAAGTAAGACTTGAAAACATAACAAAAAGGAAAGGTAAAAATGGAATACTAATATTTCTATTAGTATTTATAACTTTATGTACATCTTTTTTAGAAATTAATGCTCAGATTCCTATATTAGAAAATATTCCTATTCAGCAAACAGAAGAAGAAACAGAGAATATAGGGCATTCATTTTCTGAAACTGTAGACTATACTTACGCAACTGCTCCTGAAAAATATCGAAAAAAATATGAAGAAACATGCAGATCTTTAGGCAAAACTCCAAAAGACTCTGATTTAATAGAAGTACCAATTAATTAAAAAAATAAATATGTTATGAAATAGTGTTTATGTAGCTTAGACACTATTTTTTTGTTTATATAAATTTTATTTGACTCTTGTTATATCTTTTTGTAGTATTAAACTATAAACGTAAAATAGTAATAAAAAGGGGGAAAGTATTATGAATAAAAATATAGCTGATGCAGAATTAAAGGTTATGAAATTTATTTGGAAAATGAATAAAACAGTTTCATCTAAAGAAGTAATATCAGCGATGGAAAAGCAATGGTATTGGAAACAGACAACTACTTTAACACTTCTAGCAAGATTAGTAAAAAAAGGTTTTATAAGTGCAGAGAAAATAGATAGATATACACACTATACAGCTATACTTGAAAATGAAAGCTATAAAATTGATGAAACAAAAAATTTTCTTAAAAAAGTTCATGATGATTCTCCTAAGAGCATGGCTGAAAGTATGGTAGCTGCATTATGCGATGGAGATATGTTATCTGAAGAAAAAGTTGAATCATTCAAAAAACTATTTAGCCAAGAAGAAGATGATGAATAATTATATATTTGACAATTTGATTAGTTCACTATTAAAAACTACTATTGTAAGTAGTTTTTATATTTGCATTTTAATCTTTTTAAAAAGACTTTATTTCACAAAATTTAGTAAAAAATTTAATTATTATATTTGGTTAATTATTGTTTTTAGAATGTTATTTTTTGCATTTAATTATTCTATAGATTTATATACAGAAATGATTCAAAAATACACTATTATTAATGATTTTAATAGCTTTAATCATAAAATAAATGCATCCTTTTTTATAATATGTGTTTGGATAACTGTTACAATAATATATTTATTCTACACATTATCTAAATACTTTAAATTCAAAAATTTAATCATTGATACTTCTTCAAAAGTAGAAAATGAAAATATTAAAAGAATTTATAAAAATTTATTAATTGATTTGAATATAAAAAAGGACATAGATATGAGATATACAGATGAATTAGAAAGTCCTACTTGCCTAGGCCTATCAAAGTCATATATTTTCTTGCCTAATTTAAAATACAGTGAGGATGACATATATTGGATTTTAAAACATGAATTAACTCATTTCAAAAATAAAGATATATTAATAAAATTTCTAGTATTATTTGCAAAAAGTTTATTCTGGTTTAATCCTTTTGTACATATAATGAGTAAAAAAGTTGCTGATGATTGCGAACTTTATTGTGATGAAAGTGTACTTAATAATTGTTCATCAAAAGAAAGAAGCAGATATGGTTTAGCATTACTACATGCTATAGAAATTGCTAATATTAATAAATTTGATATGTTAACAACAGAATTTAATAAGTCTAACCTAGAAACAAGACTAGAAAATATAAAATATAAGAGAAAATGTAAAAATGGAATTGTGGTAGGAATACTTGTATTTATAATTTCATGCTCATCTTTTTTAGAAATCAATGCACAAATACCTATTTCAAAAGAAAATATCGAAGACATTAAAGAACAAAAAAATTATGGTCATGCCTTTACAGAAACTATCGACTACACATATGAAACTGCCCCAGAAAAATATAGAAAGAAATATGAAGAATCTTGCAAATTTTTAGGCAAAATTCCCCAAAAATCTGATAAAATAGAAGTATCTACAGATAGCGAATGAAGCTTAAGTAGAAATATAATAAATTTTATAGGGGGATTTTATGTTAAAAAAAGTTTTAGCAATTTTCTGCTGTTTAATGCTTACATGTACTAATTTAGCATTCGCAGAACAAACTGAAAATACTACAGAAGGGAAGATAATTCATTTTGAAATTTCTGGATATACATTTAAGTATAAAGATGCACCAGATTTTGCAAAACAACATTATGAGCAATTATGCAAAGAGTTTAATATAGTACCTAAGCCAGACGATGAAGTATTTGTTTCAGATAAAAAATCTATGCTTAATGATGAAGATATGAGTATAGGTACATATTCAAAAAATTATGGAACATATGATGCTGCTAAAGCAACTATAACTATAACAGGTTCTAGAAACTATACAATAAGCACTAGAGACTTAGTTGGGTATGGTCATATTACAAGTGGAAATAATGTTCATTGTGTTCAAATTATGTTATATGATATAGGGTATGATGTTAACATAGACTCAAGTTTTGGGCCTATCACATATAATGCTGTTAAGAGCTTCCAAAGAGCATATGCTTTAACTTCAGATGGAGTAGTTGGATATAATACATTCGATAGAATGGCAAATCTTTTAGACATGTAAGTACATATTTATAGAAAGACACTTCTTTAAAATCTGAAGTGTCTTTTTTTATGAAGAATTAAAAAATAATTAACATAAATTAATTATTTTTTATATTTTTATGTAAATGTTCTAAACATATCACTAGACTCTGGAAAATCTTTCTGTTTTTCTGAATATATATCACTTTCAGACATATTACGTCTATTTTTTTATGTTAATTTTATTTTTCAGACATTTCATGTCTGCTTTATGTTATAATAGAGTATATAGAAAAGAGGAGGTAAGAATATGAATAGATTAAAAAAATTAAGAAATGATATGAATTTATCTAGAGAAGAAGTAGGTGATATACTTGGTATTTCACCTGAATCTATTTTGGACTATGAAAATGAAGAAGTAGAAATGAGTTCAAGTATATTAAAAAGACTATCAAATTTCTATAATGTTACTGTAGATTATATATTAGGTCTTACAAATATTAAAACTTATTTTATTGAGAATGAAGAAATTGGTTTGCACAATAAAGATAATTGCTTTGATGAATTTAAATTACTATCATTAATTCTTAACAGATTAAAAGAGAACCATTTTAGGATACATAAAATTCAACTTGATATTAATGAATTAAAAAAATCACTTAATGTCAATGATAAAGATAAACTATTTGCTAGTATCCTTAAGTTTTTAAAAAAACTTAATGAAAATTATAAGGCTACAGTATATACAGATAAAACATCTTATGCTAGTTTTAACATACTTACAGGCTATGTATTTAATGAATATGAAAATACATTTGAACTAGAAATGGGCAATTTATTTTGTGAATATTTCGAGAAATTTTATTCTTCAATGGACATTACTGTTTCTGTAGATAATTCATTTAACACTGAGATATCAGATATATATTTTCATTTTAAATTAGAAGAATAGAAGAGATACTTATGAATAGATTAAGACAATTAAGAAAAGAAGCAGGTTTATCATCGAATTTAGTTGGCCAAGCAATTGGTTTAACTGAAAGAAGTGTTTTAAGATATGAAAATGAAACACAAAATATGAATGCAAATATTATCAGAGCCTTTGCGAATTTTTACAATGTTAGCGCTGACTATATATTATGTTTATCAGATTTTAAAAATTCTAGCAATGTAAATATATCAATAGATGATAAAATGGACATTTTTTACCAAAATACCCCTTTGTATGATATAAGAATGTTATTTTTTATTTTACATTTTTATAAAATGTTACCAGTTACAAAAGACCAATTTTCTCATAAAATAAATATGCATATAAGCTTTTTTAAAGAAGTTTTTAATTCTTCAATATCAGGGAATTTGGCATATGATGTACAAGACTCTCTTAACTCCTTATCAAAGAAAAGAATAAAGCTTCTTGTAAAAGATAAAAATGTATTCTCTGAGTTTTTTGGTTCAAGTTTAATCTCAAATTATCATATAGACCTTGATAGTCAAAACGTTGAAATAGAAATAAGTAATAACATCT
Organism: Clostridioides sp. GD02377; assembly: GCF_045899875.1. NCBI lineage: Bacteria > Bacillati > Bacillota > Clostridia > Peptostreptococcales > Peptostreptococcaceae > Clostridioides > Clostridioides sp. GD02377. The sequence goes on along the minus strand of NZ_JBJODA010000008.1, from coordinate 50,405 downwards.
ACAACTATATAAATACAATAAGTGAGACTACTTTTATATTAGATTCAAGTGATTTATTTTCAGAATCAAATTCTTTCATTTTTTCTTTAATAGAAAAAAACAAAGTAAATTTATCTTATAAAGAATTTAAATCTCTTTGTAGTTATTCTTTAATGGATAAATGTAAAAAATCAAATAAAAATTTTCATATATCTTCTGAGGATGATAATGTTTTAAATAATTTCGATTTACAAGTTTTTCTAAGTTTGTTATGTAAAATGCCTGCTATTAAATATGTGTATGATAGCATAAGAGGCCATGTAAAAATCAAACCAATTTTAAATGATTTTTCTTTTGATGAAGAAAAAAATACTTTTAGCCTTAGCAGTTTCAATATAAACACAACAGATATTTTTATTATTCTAGAAGAGGATGAATTTAAGTATTTTTAAACAACTCATCTGTCAAGATTAAACCAAAAGGAGATATAAATTCAATGGAAAGAAAATAATTACACAGTTAAGTTTTCATATTTTAAAATAAAGGGAAAGTGGTAAAACATTAAATTTGCCACTTTCCTTTTATTTTAAAAAGTATCTATTTTATTGTGAAGTATTTGTATCTTCACTTATTACATCATTATATCCCTCTGCATGTGTAGCTCCTATAGTTATACCATCTAATATTTCTTGTACTGTTGCTAAATCATCATTAGCCTTACTTATTTCATCATTTATAACAGTAATATCCGATGAACCATCTTCACCACCAGAACTTCCTTTTAATTCATTATATCGTTCAGTTAATCTTGTTCTCTCTTCCTTTAATCGATTTACTTCTGATATTAATTTTGTTTCTCCCTCTGATAGTAATTTTGCATCATTATCTAGACCCTGCAATGTATTTATAAGATTATTAGCTGTATCACCACCTGTGTAAGTTATTGCGATTACAGAAACAGATACTGTTGCTATGCCTAAAGCAGCTAGTTTTTTAAGATTCTTCATAATAATTTTCCTCCTTAATCTGTCAATGTAGGGAAATTATCATCGTCTAAATCAAATATTCCCATGTATCCAACATAACTATCATCATTAGTTCCTGTATTTCCAGTAAAAGCTATTTTGTTCCCAGTTAGTAAAGACATATTTGTTATTTTTAGATCATCCTGAGTTTTTATTGTTTTCTTTAAAGTACCATCTGAAGCTATCAACATTATGCTACTAAAATAGTTAGATACTAATATATCACCATTTTCCAATACAAGGTCATATTTATTTCCTATCAAATCTTCAGTTGTTGTTGTACTTTCTAGTGTCCCATCCGTTGTTATTGTACTAATTGTTTTTACTGAATAGATTATACACTTTCCATTCTTTTCCTCAATTACAGAGGTTGGTCTAGAACTATTTCCATTATAGTATGTATAGTCATCATTTACCTTAACTGTCCATGATTTCGTGCCATTTTCTGTATATTTTGTAGCAAAAGTGAAAGCTGCACTAGAAGTTATATTATCATAAGTTTTATTTGCATAACCTACTACAATTATATCTCCGTTTGACATTTCTATTGCATTTCCAATATTAACATTTCCACCATTACCATTTATTTTCGATTCCCATCGCTTATTCCCTGTATTATCAATGCATAGAACTCTTGAATAACCACCAGCTGACATACTACCGACACATAGATAGTTCCCATCTTTAAGTTCTATAATATTTTCAATTGTCTCAGCTGATGTATCGCCACTATCAAATTGTGCTGTGAACTCTATCTCACCCTGAGCATCCAATCTTATTATATGTGTCGTATTTGTTGTTAATTTCCCTAGTGAGCTTGTTAAACTCTTATCTTGAGAAGTAACAAGTATTAAAGCTCCACCATCCCTTGTTGCTTTACATAAGTTTATATTACTTACACTAGTATTGCTTAATTCCTTATGCCAAACCTCCGTTCCATTAAGATTCACCTTTTGAAATATAGTCTTGCCAGCTTTTGTACTATTATTAAATTTATTTAATACCAACAACATATTGTTATCTTTAAGTAAACAGCTTCCCTTTACTGCATTTATATCCTCTATTCCTTTTAATTTTCTTGCATAATTTTCACTTCCAAATACTGGGAGAACATAATCATCATTCATAGCTTCAGCATAACCTGCTATATGTTCTTTAATTGGAGTATATTTAGATAAAGCTTCTTGTATCCTATTTGCATCACTGTTAGCTTTATTTAGTTCTTCCTTTGCTTTTGCTAACTCACTTGTAGATTTTCTATATTCCATAGAGTTTGTTCTTCCACTGTTTTCGAGTTTAGCTATTTCTGATTCTAAAGTACTTATTTGACCTTTTATCTCTTTTGCTTTTGCTATTAAATCTTTTTCTCCATCTTTAAGCAAATTAACACCATTTTTCATCTCAGTTAGTTTAGTTCTAGCTTGTTCTATTATCCCACTACCATTCCAGGTTAATAATGTACCAGCTGCTAATGTTGCACTTAAACCTAATGCTATAAACTTACCTTTAGAATTTAACATATCTAAAAATTGTTGCCAAAAATCTATAAACACCTATAAATCTTGTTTGATTCTCTATTTAAATATTAAGATTACTATAATTTTGATAAAAATAATTATGTTTTATATTAAGAGAGCTTCTATATATGTATTTGTCAAGTTTTATATGTTGTTTTTAATTTTGGCATTCTCCTTTCTATATACCATGTTATGTAACACAACATATTAATATTTTTTTGTATAATATATCTATATTTTTTATAGATATTTTTATTTTGTTTATGGAATTAAGTAAATTTCTTTATTTAATAAAGCTAATTATAACTACCAGGTATTTAATTTCATATTTTAAGAAAAATTAGGTATTAATTTATAAAATAGAATCGACTTAACAAAATATACTCTGATATGTATAATTAAAATTTATAATGTATGATTTTGTATTATACACTATTTCAAAACAGAATTCCTTACGTTTCAATTTTAGAAAGGGGTGAATTAATGAAGCTTAATAACAATGTGATATTAGATTTATATCAAGATGAAGCTAAAAACAAAGAATTAATTCATGATATGAATTTAAAATTAATACCAACCACGATAAAACATAATGTATATAAAATCAGATATACATACAAAACTAAACGTGGTAACAGAAAAGAAAACTACAAATATGCTATATCTAAAGATGCTGATGATGCAATAATGCAATTTATTAATTATATAAGCCAATATAATACTCAAAAACAATATAGAGCAATTTCAAATGTTAAAATTCTTGAAACTTACTATATTGGTCAATTCGAACAATTATATTAATTTATCTGGTTTCATGTACTAATATCCTTTACACAAGGTTGATATAGTAACTATTATGGTTAGCCACTATTTAGTTATGAAAAAAGTGAGAGTTAAAATCGTAAAAAGTACACTCATGTGAAAACTAACTACACTGACATTAATTATAAAATGTATGAGAAATTAATTGTAGGGTGTGTAGGAAGATAACTTTATCCTCATTTGATGGCAATATATTCAAATGAGGTAAGTGTATGAAACCAATATTTAAAGATGAAAAGAAGTTCTTAGAAGAGAATTTAAACTTAAGTCTACCAGATAATTGCTGGAGATGTGGTAGTAAAATATATCTAAATCACTTTGATAAAAATCCATTTTTAATTTTTAGTGTAGACTTATTGAATAACAACCTAATTTTAAAAAAATATGCAGAACCAACAAATAAAAATTTTTCACTTGAAGAAGAATATTTGTTTGTAAAAGAAGAATTAGAAGAAAAAGTTATTGAAAGTATAAAAATGACTAAGAAATATATATTAGAAAATTTATATAATAAATTTGTTGTAAGTATAAGTGGGGGAAAAGACTCAGCTGCAATGAAAGCAATAGTTGATTTGTCTATTGAAGAGCTTTCTAAACAAAATATAGATATAAAATATAGACTTATATATTTTAATACATCTAATGATTCAGCTCAAACATATCTACATCTAAAAAATTATTACAAAATTAGAAAAGAAGATATAATAAATCCCTCTGTAGGGTTTTATCAATGGATAGTTAAAAATAAAAACTATTTTACTCCATCAATTGTTATGCGTAACTGTTGTAGCACATATAAAGAAGGTCAACTATCAAAAATTATAGGCAAAAATGAAGAATCAATTATATTTCTAGGGATGAGAAATAAAGAAAGTACTAAAAGAAAACACTATGATTATGATCTAAATGAAGCTCAATTAAAAGCTGGTAAGAAATTAAATGTATCTAAAAACTGTAAAAGATTTCTTCCTATAGTTAACTGGTCCGACTCAGAAGTTTGGTTATATATACTAAATAGAAACATTGAATATAATCAAATGTATGATTTAGGATTTAATAGAACTGGTTGTCTCATTTGTCCAAATCAACAGGATTATACAGAATTACTTATAAAAAAATTCTTTCCAAAACAATGGTCCAGATGGGTAACTATATTAACTAAAGGCTATGAAATTTATGGCATTAATAGAAGGTTGAAATGGAGCTTGGCAGAATGGTGTAATGGTGGTAGATGGAAAAAAGCAGTTTCTAAAGAATTTGAATTAACATCTAAAAAAGCTACTCAATCAAGAATTAAAGAATTATCAAAACTTAAAAATATCTCAGAAGATATTGCTATAAAATATTTTAATAAAAAATGTAGTTGTGGTAAAAAATTAAATCCTACAGAAATAGCCATGTTTCTCAAGCTAACAGGTGTATATGAGAAATCTAATGACAATAATAGAGAATACTTGTGCAAAAAATGTTTATGTGATTTTTTGAATATAACAACTAAAGAATATAAAAATATTGCTATAAAATATAGTGAAGATAGATGTAATTTATTTTAAAGCTATACTTATTTAAAGTAAAATTAAAAGATATAGATATGTTATTTTTAGTATCTATACTTTGAATCTTGTGTTAAAATAAAACCTATAGAATCTATTGTTTTAAAAAACCAGACAATAAGAGCACTCTTACTTTTATAGAGTGCTCTTATTATCTGGTTTTTTCTCTATTTATCAAGTAAATAAAAAATCTATCTTTTGAAAAAGAGATTATTTAAACATGTCAATTGGATAAATGTTTTATCCATAAATTTTTAGTACTAATACATAGCAAAAGAATAGATTGTATTATTAATATTAGTACTATACATGAAAATACCAATTTAAACCAAATTATAGCCTTTTTTAGCTTTATTATATTAACATCTGACAAACTCTAAGGGAAACCATTAAAAATCCTTTAAAAGCGAAACAAATAGCTTTTAAAGTGATTTATTTTGTTTTATCGATTTGTTTTCTAATAAAGTAAAGATAAAAATTATTATCTATAGGTTTTCTATTTACTATAAAAATTATTTAGCATGAAATGGCTACTTTAATATGTCAGATAGGTAACTGAGTATTAATAATCTAACAAGTGTATAATATTAGTCTCCTAAGACGACAATGTGTATGTTAAGAAAAATTTATTAGTATAGATTAAAAATTAATTCTATTTTTAAAATTTATAATAAGAGATGTTTATAAATAGTTTTTCAAAATGAATAATATTTTTATAAGTTATTTATTTTTTTGATTTGAAGCTTAATATTTATTTTACAAATACAATAAATATAATGATTAAAGTTTATGTTTTTTTATTTGTAATTATATAATATGATTATTATATCTTAGAAACATAAATAGTCATTATATTTAATTTACATTTAAAAAATTACTTATTTTGATTTTAGTTATTTATAATAAAAAGAAAAGTTTAGATAAGATTAGATATTTATATCTTTTCTAGTCTTTACTCTTTATTTAAAAAGTATTTATAGTATTTAATAGTATTTATAGTATTTAGACATGCCTGTATACATTGCAATAACTAATGTTGAGTGCCTTAAATATGTCAACTAGATAACTAAACATGTCAATTGGATAATTTAATATGTCAATTGGATAATTTAATATGTCAATTGGATAACTAAACATGTCAATTAGATAGCATAAATATGTCAATTGGATAATTTAATATGTCAACTAGATAACGGAAATCTATAAAGTAAATTCGTTGTGGATAACCTGTGGATATGTTGTAGATAAGTTGTGAATAAGATATTTTTTAGATTATCAATCTGTTAAATGTGTCAATTAGATAATTTAATATGTCAAATAATAAAAGTGACATTTTTTATATTTATATAGCTATAACCATTGATAATTCAAAGATATGTAAATATGTCAATTGGATAAATTCAGATTTTAAACTTAGCATCATATCTATTAGGCACCTCTAATTATTTTAAATATGTCAATTAGATAAAAATAAAAATGTCAAATAATAATATTGACATTTTTTATATTTATATGTTATCGTATCTTTGAGTGTGAAATGGAAAATAAAGTGTTTCTAATTGTGAGCACAAAGTTAAACTTGAAAATTTTTTTAAAAACAATTAGCTTCAATTGATTATAAAAAGTAAATTTTTAAAAGAGATATTATAGGTTAAGTGTATCTCCACAAAGGAATTTAAAAATTTAGAAAGATGTATTTTGATAGTGATAAACAAGATTTTATATTAATTTAATATAGGTATCGAAAGTGTTTTAGTATAGCATACATAAATAATTATAAGTTTTTGAATAAATATATGGAGGTGACAAATGTTGTTTTAAATTATCTATAGACAACAATTATATATAATGAATGAATTACTTAATAAAAAAGCTCCAAAAGTTCTTATGAAAAATAATGTATTAATACATGCAAAGTATAGTATGACACTAAATGAAAATAGACTTTTTTTATTAATATTATATAACCTTCAAAAAAGTTGTGATGATGGTTCGATGAAATGTCAATTTAAATGCGAAGATTTAAAGGGCATAATAAAAAAAACTAATGATAGAACCAAAAAGAACATAGAAGAATTGTTAAATTCATTGAGTAATAAAAAAATTGATTTTGTAGAGCTATTAGAAGATAACACTCAAAATAAAGGTAAATATAATATAGTAACAGGATATTTGTTTATTGAAAAAACACAATCCTTTGAAGTAGAGTGTTCCCAGACAATTCATACATTATTAACTAAGTATTTAGAAACAGGTTATACCCCACTAAATCTTGCAGTATTGTTCAGTCTTAGAAATTATTATGCTCAAAGATTGTATGACTTAATAAGAATCTGGAGTGGGACAAAACAAGTAATTAACTACAAAGTACAAGCAATAAAAGAATATTTGATGATAGAAGAAAGTTACAAAGAATATGGAAATTTTAAAAGAAGAGTTCTTATCCCAGCTATAGATGCACTAAATGAAACTGAATATTTCAATATAAGCTATGAGGAGTTAAAAATAGGAAGAAAAGTAGACTCTATAAATTTTATTGTAGAGGATTTGGATAAAAGAAAATATTTTGATAAAAATATAATAGAGGACATAAGCTTCAGAGAAGTTGATGAAGAAGAAAGTAAAGATAAAAAACAAATATCTAATGATAATTATTCAGGACCTGAAATTGAAAATAATAATGATTTAGAAAGTTCTGTCCAACAAGATAGAGTAGATTTAAATGAAGATAACAATAATAAAGAAAGTTTTAACCTTGAAAAGACTAATGAAAATGTAGAATCTAAAATTAAATCTTCAAAAGCAGGTGATGAAAAAGTATCCAATAAAGGAAAAAGTCCAAAGGGTGAATTTTTTGTACCTGATGAGGAAGTGTTTACACGAGGAACTTTAAGACTTTTCAAAAAAGACTTTAAAAATTATAACTTCCATGAAAATGAAAATTTAAAAGCTTTTGATAGAGCTGTTGCCATAACCCTAGAAAAAGATGATATAGATGTTATAAAAACAGCTTCTTATGACTATTTTAAATCAACATGTTTTAATATTATAGCTGATTATGCTATAGAAAAAGAATTAGAAAAAAAACATGAAGAGGAAATGAATGAGTATTGGCATAATAAAAAAAATTATATGTCAGTAGATGAAGAAAAAGGACCTGTAGATGAAAATATAAGAAAAAAATTATTTGATGCAGGTTTAGTAAATGAAGACGGTTATTATTATAAATAATTTAATATTGTTCAAAAAAAAGAGAATCTTTTAGATTCTCTTTTTTTTTGAACTTTTTATAAACAATAAAAAAATAAAAAATTAAATTTCAAAAAATAATTTTAAATTAAGATATGAAAAAATAATTTTAATTGAAAAAATAAAAACAATTTTATTTTGATAATAGTGGAAAACAAAAACAAAAAAATTCTATGAAAAATATAAATCTGGTGAAACAAAAAAATATTATAAAAAACAAATGATAATTATAGGATTTAATGTTTTAGAAATAAAAGATAAAAATTTAAGTGTGTAAATAAGACTCTTTAAAAGTCTTTTAATAATAAATAAAACTGTATAGGAGGAAGAAATGAAAAAAAACTTATTAGGGATGGTACAAGAATTATTAATGAAAAAAAATAAAAAAAGGATTTTTGTTATTAGTATTATGACCATATTACCCTCATGTTTACTATTTTTACACAACTTAATAAAAATTTTGGGATTTGAAGATATAGAAAAAGAGATATTAGTTATCTCTGAAATTATCATTTTAATTTTTATTACAATCAAAATCTCAAATGACTGTAAAAAAAGTGTTAATGAAGATAAAGACGAAAAATTGAGACATACATAAAATCAAAAGAAGCAAATAACCCAGTAGATTTAATTAATTTTTATATAAAAAAGAAAAATGAGATTACTTATAAATACAAATTTATTTTTTTCTCACAAGAATCTACAAATCTACAAGAAGGCTTAAATTCAAAAATAAAAATATTTTTAAAATAAGAAATTCTAAAAGTATTTTTTATTTATATTTCAAACTCAATAAATGTAAGGAGGTAAAAACAAGTTGAAATTAGATAGAAATAAAATAAGAGAGCTGACAGGTAAAAATGCTTCTAAAAACACAAAAATACTGCGTTATGTAATAATTCTTTGTATTTTAGTAGTATCTAGTAATCTAATATCAGCTAAGGCATTTAGACAAACTGTTGATATTGTTTCTTTTAAAACTGCAATCCCGCAAGATGGAAGGGTTCTAGAAAGTAACTTAGTCAAAGATAAGATGGTTAAAGCAGAATATGAGAAACAAGGGATAATGAAATTCTCTGATGGAAGTAAAAAAAGAACGATAGTTCTTTGGGAAGATAGAAATAAAATAAAAAATGCATATGCATCTTATTATATTAGGCAAGGTACACCTGTTTATTGGGATTCACTAAGTAAAGATACCCCAAGAAAATTATCTTACCTATATCAGATGGATGGAGAGTTATTAAAGTTAGATGTAAATGCTGACCAATTTGGAGAAATGCTTGTACCTGGCGATAAAATAAATGTTAGAGCTTCTTATACAGACCAAGTATATACATTACCAACAGAAGAAGCATATAAACTTCAAAAAGAAGCTGGAATACAAGGGAATTCTTCAATAAAAAGAAAAGTTAAATTATTCAATAATGCAGTAGTTATAGATATTTTGAATAATGAAGGAGCTAGTATATTTGATATATATTATAAATTACTTGCTTTGCCAAAACAAAAACAACAAGAGATAGTTAATACAGAAGAATTTAAGGAAAGTGTCAAACCAGTACAAATTTTATTGAATGTAACAGAAGAAGAAGCTGACAATTATATGGATATTGAAGGAAAAGGAGCTGATTATATGATGACTCTTTTGCCTAGAACAAGTGGAAATCTAATAACAGATGCTCTTAATAATCTTCAAGTAGGTTTTGCAAGAAATAATTCAGATAATAACAATAATTAAGAGAAGGAGTAAATTTATATGAGTTCATTAAGTAATATTTTAGCAGCTATGTCAGGCTCTGAAATTAATGATGTATCAGAACAACTTCTATTTAATAAAGTTGTTGGATTTAAGGGTATTGTGCCAGGTGTTGGGACATCTACAATATTGCAAAATGTTGCAATTGCATTATCTGAAAAAACTAAATATAAAATTTGTGTTTTAGATATGAATATATTATATCCTATACAACACTCACTTCTAATGAAAGATAGTAAAGTACCTAATAAGAAAAAAGATATAATGGACTACTCTGGAAATCTATCAGAAATAATATTATATACCCAATATAACAATGTTTACTTGATAGAGTTTTCAAATAGAGGATTATCAGATATGTTTTCATCAAAAGATATTGATACTATTATATCTGAAATTATAGATACAAGTAAGTTGTCATTTGATGTAATACTAATAGATTTATCACATGAGTTGACTGTTATGAATACCAGAGCTGCTATAAAATGCAATAAAATAATTCAGGTAGGAGACCAAAGTTTAAAATGCTTAACTAACTTAAAAAAATCATTAAATACTCAAGCAACACTTGCTATATCACCTTTAAAATCAAATAAAGTTGTTTTAAATAAAGTTTCTGAAGATGTTGTAGCATTTACAACAAAAGTACTTGAAGAAGCAGGATTAAAAGTAATAGCACAAATAAATAACTCAGAAGAAATTTTAAAAGCAGGGATTTCAGGAAAAAGATTATGGTATGAATCATCAAAAGAAAAATATATAAACTTTTCCTCTGCAATAGATACTATAGTAGATGAACTTTTGGAAAGAACTCCTTTAAATAATAAATTTATTGAAGATGATATTGAAATAGAAGAAAGAAAACCTACTGAAAATGAAATAGAAAATAGTTTTAAGTCTATAAAAAATCATGGAAAAGAAACAGTTTTACAAGAAGAAAATAATGATGAGGATATAATAATTGAATTATAGAGAACAAGATTATATTCAATTGAGAGGAGAAAAAAAATATAATGTTCAAAGAGTGGTTTGAATTAGAGGAAAATAAAGAAGCAGTTTTTATGATTAAAAAAGAATATCCACTTTTTAATCAAGTAGGTTTAGAAGAGGAGCTAAAAAGATTTATATTACTTTATGTAAATTATTTAGAAGGAAATATTAACTCATTAAAATATGTGAATTGTGATAAAAAAGTTGAGGATTATATAGAACAAATAAAATTACAAAATAAAATTAGATGTTTTAATAATCTACAATTCATAAATATATCAATAACTAAGTTCACAAGTACTAGTGAAACTTCAGTTATAACAGCTCAAATAGCTGTAATAAGTGAAGATAATAGCATAATTAAAAGTAATAATATAGGAATACCACTTGCTCAGAGACATGTTTATCAGGTAGACTATACAGTTTTAAAAAATGTATATAGAGATGAAAGTATTAAGAAATCAAATGAAAAGATAATTACAGATTTTAAAATTCTAAAAATTTAAGTAAGAGTTGGAAGTGATATTTTGTTATCTGCAAAAAGTATAATAAAAGTTCAAGCTGAGTTTAAGCTTGTAAATAATGATGTAGTTGATTCAATAGTTAATGATGAGATTACATTTGAAGAATATTGGAATCAATATCGTTCCATTATATCAAAACAAAATCCAGATTCATACGCTAAAGCAACAAATGAAAAGAAAACAGAAATTATGTTACAAAGAGCGATGGAATATGTTAATAAACATGCAAATGTAAAAGTAAAAGGATATCTTGGTAAAGATGGTATGACTGATACCTCTCTATTATTAGAAGATTTATGTTCCACAATAACAGGAGAAGCTGTATTTAAAGAAGCCTTGGAAAATCCAGAAATTGATGAAATAGATTTAGTTGACCAAAAAACGCTCTTTGTAGAAAAAGGTGGTATGACTGTACCATATGTTGATAAATATGGGAGACGTGTCTCATTTCCATCAGATGAAGCTATCAAAACAGCATTAAATAAGCTGATGGAAGATGGGAATGGAAATACACCTCAATTTACAGAAGGTATTCCTATTTTAAATGGAAGAACATATAAAGATAAACATCGTGTAAATGCTGTACATCCATCTGTAAATACTAAAGACTTCGGAGAGTTTAATTTTCCAATAACTACAGTATCAATTCGTAAATCTAAGAAGACAGCATTAACTATAGATTATTTTATAAAAAATAACTCATGTAGTGAAAATATGGGAGAATTATTTTACTGTATGGGAAAAACAAGAACAAGAAATTTCTGTATAGGCGAAACAGGATGTGGAAAGACTGCATTGCTTGGAGCTATTGCAAGAGGTATCCCATATGATAAAAAAGTTATATTGGTACAAAATCCAACCGAAATATTTTTAACAGAAAGAGATGAATTTGGAGTAAATAAAAGAATTGTGAATCATTGGGAAGTAAGAGAAGATGAGGTAATTGATAAAAGTGGTAGAAAAGCTACTATGGAAAATCTTATTGCAAATGCACTTAGAGCTAATCCCTCCGTAATTATCGTTGGTGAATGTAGAAGCCCAGGTGAATTTTTTCAAACTTATAGAGCAGCTAAGACTGGACATACATTATTTGCATCATTCCACTCTTTTGATGCAGAAGAAGCTTTATCTAGAGCAGCTATGGAATTGGCCTCAAACTCAGGAGCATCTTATAATGAATGTCTTAGAATGGTTGCAGGGTCAACAGATTTCATCATAGCACCAGTAAGATATTTCACTGGTGAACGTAAAGTAAAGGCAATAACAGAGGTTTGTGGTATGGATTTGAGTGGTAAACTCATTTTAAATGATTTATTTAGATATAAAGCAGAAGGTTCTGAAATAGATGAAAAAACAGGAAAAGAAAAAATGAAGGGAAGATTTATACAAACAGGTTCTCTTTCAGAGAAAAGACAAGAGCTATTTTTAGAATGTGGTATTCCAAAAGAAAAGATAATGAAATTTGTATTATCTACTGAAAATCAACTAGCTGTATAAATGGAGGAATCAACAATGGAAAAATATTTAAACACAGGTTTTTTTGATGATAATATATATGATTTATTATCTTTGATTATAAAATCAAAGACAAATGCTTTATGTATAGAAAGTTCAAATAGTCGTAATCAAAATTTAATTAAAATAATAGCAAATAAACTTGTTTCAGAAGGGCAAAGGATTGTAATGATAAGTGAAGCTGAAATAAATCAGGACAACTTCAAAGAGATAAGAGCTAAAGATTTTATTGAGATAAAAAATGCATTGTGTAAAAAAACAAATAAGATACTTAAATCATGTAAAACTCCTGAAGAAATTTATGAAATGATAAAATATCATGAAAAAGGATATTTTTTTATAGCATCAATTAACTCTAATGACATAGAAGAATATTTGGCTGATATGGCATTTATGTTGTCTTCAAATAAAAACTTATCATATAAAGAAAGTATGACTGTTATAGCAAATTCAATACAATTTATTATAATTCATCAAAAATATTTTACTGGAGAATATAAAATAAAATCTATTGTGGAAGTCTGTGATTTAAATAGGGATGGGAGTATTAAATTAAATGAACTATTTAGATATAAGTTAGAAGGTTTAGAAGTAGATAAAAGAACTGGTTGTAAAAAATTAAAGGGAAGATTTATGAAAATAGGAAAACTATCACCTAAAATGCAATTAGCTTTTAGAGGAATGAATATTGTATAAAGATAATTTTTCACTTGTAAAGAGTAGGTGGTTAAATGTTTGAGGTTATATTCAAATTAAGTATATCAAGTTTGACAACTATTCTGTTTGGATTAGGTATTATGTACAATAAGATATTTTTAGATATATTACAAAATTCTAAAATTATAGCTAATAAAAAATTCCAACAGAAATTTGGAAATAAAATAAGAAAATTAAATAAAGATATAGAAAGAATAGAAAGCTTAAATAGTAAATCTATTAGATATAAGATATATAAGTATTTAAAAGAAATAATAGAAAACTTAGATATGGAAAAGGATGGAGTTACACCAATCGGATTGGTGATATTTATATCAAGTATTTCTTTTATACTTACAATAGTAACAGCTGCTTTTTTTGAAGAAGCTAACATGATACTTTTATTATTTATAATGTTCTTTTATTTAATATTAGTTATATTTAGATTTATGTCATTAACTCAATATGAAAAACGAGAAGATGACATAATGTCTGCTATAGATTTATTAGTTCCAGATATAAAGAAAGGTGTAGAAAACTCAATTAGAAGTTATCAGAATGAATTCAAACCAAGAATAAGAAAGTATTTTAAATCTTTCTTAGATGATATAGATAATAAAGGATTTAGCTTTAAAGAAGCAATGTTGGTTTTAGAAGACAAGTTAGGAGAGAATTTCAGAGATTTTGCTTCTAATTCAATTTCTTATGAAGAAAAAGCTGATGAAGTATCAGACCAAGAGTTTTCTATTCTTATAGAAATACATTCTAAAAAAAGAGAAACAAGAGATATTAATAAAAGGGCATTCAATAAAACAAAATTTGAGATATTTTCATGTATAGCAATGATTGGTATTTACTGTGTGATAGCAATGTATCAGGATAGATTTATAATGAATTTTTTCTTAAATATGCAGATAGGAAAAATAGCAGTTTTAATTCATGCTATAGTGATGGTATTTATAGTAGCAAGTCTAGCTAAGATAAAAGCTAAATCCTTATAAGGAGAGTGAATAACATTTGTTAAATAGCATAATAATTAAAAGTTTTATATTATATGCGCTTTTAATTTTAGGAGCTTGGGGATTTTTAAGTGAAAACAACATAATAGGTTCAACAAAAGGAACAAAAAAAGCTAAAAATGATGTGGATACATATAATATTGAATTAAATAAAAAGAAACGATTAGAGAAATTTTTAAACTATTGTTGTTGGATAAGTAAAAATATAGGATTTTTACCAACAGAACAAGCTTTAAATGATATAGAGTATAGAATAACTAGATTAAATTTTGAATTAAAACTATTAAAAAGAAGTATAGAACCAATAGAGTTAATTGGATTATTTAGAGGGATAAATATCATAGGAGTCTTTCTATCTATTTTAAGCATAACTTTAACATTCAAAATTACAGGGTTAGTTTTCTTAGTTTTATGTTTGTCTAAAAAAATATTCTTACTAATAGTAGATTTACGAATAGCTGAAGAGAATGAGGCAATAGAAAAAGAATTTCCTAATCTGTATTTAAAATTATATACTAGACTCCTAAAAGGAGGGCATGTAAGAATTGCACCTGCTCTTGATGATTATATAAAGTCTATTTCAAAAGGAAGAGAAGAAATAAAAATGTTTGCTATGAATTATAGAAACTATATAGAACTATATCCAGATGAAATAGCTGCAACAGAAAAATTGAAAAAAGTTTATAATACAGTGACTATAGCAAGGTTTTGTACTTTAGTAAAACAAGCTCTTAATGATGTTGATAATAAAGATAGTTTACTAACTTTTAAAATGGAGTTATTAGAAAAAAAGAAAAGAGAAATTGAAAGAAATGGAGAAAAAATAAGGCTACAAGGAAGAAGCTTGTTAATAGTAGTTTTTGTTATATTAGGAGAAGTTTTTCTCCTATCTCTTGTAGCTAAAGTATCAATGATATTTAATGTTTAATATGGCAGGAGGTTTTTATCATGAAAGTAATGACAAAAGTTTTTTGGGGAGTATGTATTTTAATATGTGTTGTTATTGGGTTTACATATTTCTTTAATAGAAATGGGGGATTAGAAACAGGGTCTAATGCATTTATAGACACAATAAATTCAACATTCAAGAAAGTTACAGGTGGGAATAAAAACTTTTTACCTGAGTATAAAGCAAAAGATAACACAGGATTAGAAGATGCTGGTGCTGGTTGGTAAAATGAATAATTAATAAAAAGAGCAAGTTTATACTTGCTCTTTTTAAAAGAAGGTGAATATATGACAGATGTGATAAGAGAAGTAGCTAAGACTATTTTCTTATTGCTTTTAGCTACTATATTATTTAAATTCATAATTATAGATTCGAAATCACACATGTGGGAAGCTATAGATTCGGTTACAAGAAGTAATTGGTCTATGTATACTCTTAAAGATGGTAAAGAGATAGACGAAGAATTAGAGACAGTATTAAAAAATACGGCTGATTTAACTACAAAGTAATTTTATATAAGCTTCTTAAAATTATAGTTAGTAAGGAAGTGATTTATTTTGAATAGAATGATTTGGTTTGTGTTTAAAACATTAGCATCCTTTATGATTTTAATGGTTTTAGTAAATATGGTTACTGTAGGTGTAGATTCATTAGTAGTGCATTCAAGAGTGGAAGCATTATCTATAGTTATGCAAAATGAGATAGCTAGGAATAATTGTATTCCAAAATCTATTACACCATTATTTGAACGTCAATTAAATTCAATAGTAGAACAGTCTAATGTAGCCACAGAAATAAAATCTAATGTAGAAAATTCATTAATGATAGAAGGAACACAATATCAAGCTATAGATGAAGAACATGTAAAGGAGTATGGGGACATACAGACACTTGCAATAAAAATCACAATGAATCCGTCGAGTGTAGTAGTATCTCATAAAGATGGTGCTCTTTTAGAGCTAATTAAAGATTACAAATATGAACTTAATTATAAATATACAGTTCCTTGTTTAAGATATTTAAAATAAAGGGGGGTTATAAAAATGTTTAATCCACGAACTGTATTAGTTGCACTTGTTATAAACTATTTACTTTTAATAGTAGTATCCTCTATTTATGATGTAAGTAAAGCTGGTCAAAATGCTAAAGAATTGCAAATGCTTATTAAAACAGCAGCAGATATGTCTTTAGAACAAACCCAGGTTACAGATGATTTTTTTGTTAATTCCTCTATAAACACAAACCTAAAGCCATATAAAATGAATTTTCCATCACAAGATGGTACTTTTAAAACATTATCTCTATATGATGCTATTTATAATAAAAAAGAAGAGATACCTGATAATAGAAATGAGATATTTCTACAACTTTATGATAATAAAGAGTTTAGAGATTTTTCACAAAAATGTGGAAATGTGAGAATACCAATACAATATTGGAATACAAGTAAAACAGGCCTATTGTGGTATACAATGCCTAAAATAGCAGAGGTAGGTACGAATTTGCTACCATCTAATGTAAATAGTAAAGGGATTAAATATGAAAATTCTTATGTTAATGCAAGTGTTGAAGAAGATGTATATAAAGAATATGGATTTGATACACATAAAAAGCAAAATAATATAAATGAATATTACATAACCCCGATTAGCTTAGGAATTACATATCTTAATAAAGATTTTTTAGGAACACTCTTTATGAACAATATGGATTTGTTAATGAGAACTAAATATGATAAATCTAATTGGAATCTCAACTCTGAAAAAGGTGGGAATGGAATTTATAAGGGAGAGTATTATAAAGATACTATAAAGAATACCTTAGAAGAAGAAAATCCTATCAATAATGGAGTTTTTACATTACTGAGAGGGAAAGAATCTACAGAAGGGAATCCAACAGTAAAAACATTTAAAGGTATAACTCCCAAAATAGAGTATAAAGTAATAGATATGTATGATAGTAAAAATGATGTTTTACTTACTGATTTATTTGGTGCAAAAAAAACAACAGATGAAGGTAGATATTTTAATTCTAAGGCAGATTATCTTAAAGACTTAGATAAGGAAAACCTAAATCCAATGACTAATCAACCCTTTGAAAGTAAACCTATAGTTGTAGCAAAAGTAACTTTCTATGCAGATGTTATAATTCCATATTCAAGCATTACATCTAAAGAGATGAGAAGTAAAAATGGCAGTGTAGAAAATAATTTTTTAGATATAGTAAGAGAAAATACAACTGGGATAAAAGGTAAATCAGGAAGTGATTTATTTAGTTACACAAGATATTTCGCAGTAACACCTTAATCAAATATACTAAAAATAACTATCTCAAATTAATATTTGTGATAGTTATTTTTAGTATATTTGATTTATTTGTAAAATTTATCAAAAAGTGGTATAATATAATCAGTAACAAGTTAAAAAATGGGGTGTTTCCAATGGATTTAGATAAAAATACTCGTTCAGTGTTTTTATTGAAGTATAACTTAACCCTTTGCATAAAAGGGAGAAGAAACATTATTGAAGAATCTATATCAGAGAACTTAAAAAAGTTATTTATTGATATTTCTAGTAAATATGGTGTAACATTAATCTCTTGGCACTATGAAGTAGATTATATATATTTATCATTCAAGGCAAAGCCTAATACAGAAATATCTAAAATGATAAATGCATATAAGTCAGCTTCTTCTAGGAAAATAAAAAATGCGTTTCCAAAATTGCGAGAACTTTTATGGAACGAATTTTTTTGGAGCAGAAGTTATTGTCTTACAACATTTGGATATGATTCTTTAGAAATTGTAAATAAATACATAGAAAGTCAAGTAAAATTATAGATTAAATATAAAAATGATTAAAAATAAAAAAATTTGATTATTTTTCACAAATTTGCTATACATATTAATGACGTATAATAAATATTCTTTTTATGTTAATATACTTATGTACTTGAACTAAAGTAAAAATTATAAAATCCATAATATAGATTATTTCTAATATATTTATTTTTGAAAAAAAAAGATATTTTAAAGATGATTTTTAAGCTAGAAATAAAAGGAGAATTTTTATGGAAATAAAAGATAATTTAATTTTAGTTACAGAAGGAAATTTAGATTCTATAAAATATTTTATAGAAAATGGAGTATATCCTGCTACAGTATTATTAAATATTTTAGATTTAAAAGAAAAAATACCTTATTTTACTGAAAAAGACCATATTTTAGTTGTAATAAAAGGATTTTCTGATTTTACACTTAAAGAATTATATTTAGCAATAGAAGAAATTGAAAAAATAAAAAAACATCTTGGAAGTTTTATAATAATGAGCAATGTGGAGCTGGGAATAGAAAATTACTATTTATATAAAGGTGATTTATTTTATGGTAAAATAGAGGAAATTAAAAGCAAAAAGAAGAAAATTAATACTGAAAATGTAGTTTCAAAGCTTTTAAAAATCTTTAAAAAAGAAAAATCAGAAAAAAAAGAGACTGAAGAAAAAAATAAATCTGAAGAAGAAAATAATATGTATTGTATTAATGAAATTATGAGAGGTTATTTAGTCTTTAATGATAAAAAAGACCCTGATGTGTATTTAAAAGAAAATAAATCTATACTAGTAACTATTGAAGAAGATATTGAAGAGAGCAAAAAATTAGCTTCAAATATTTTAGATGTAGATTTATTTAAATAATATAATAACTTAAACTGTAGAAAAAGATTAATATAGGGAGGAATTCATAGATATGAAAAGCTTAAATGAAAAAATAGAGACTTCTAATTCAGAAATTGAAAAGTTAAAAGTAAAAGCAATATTACAGATAGAGCTTGGAAATGCAGAAAGTCGTTTTGCAGTGATACATGAAAATAAAACGATAAGCTATACAATTTCGAAAAGAAGTGAATTTGCAGAATTACCACAAAAGTATAATATACCAGATGAATATCTTAATGAAAATTCAACAATATTAAAATATGTTGATAAAGATAGTAAAGAGACTAGACTAATTGCTAATGGTATGATAGTGAAAAGAGAGTTTGCTGATACCTCAATAAGACCTACATCACTACACACTAAAAGTTCTCAAGAGGTAACCATTTGGATTTTAAGATTAGCATTTAAAGAGGCAATTATATATTTAGCTGACTATTATAAAAAGAAACCTGAGCATATAGATTTTACCTTTGATGTTGGGGTATTATTGTCACCAGTAGAGGAAGCAGCGAGCTTAGATATATGTGAAAAAATAAAAGAGATAAGCTATATAGAAACTATCGCTCCTTATGTATTAAAAAAAGAACTTAAAATTGATAAAGTTTTTACGTCACTTGAAAGTGTTGTTTCTTTTAAAGGATGTTATGTATAAAAAAGATTAATGGAGGAATATTATGGAGATGAAAGATTTAAAGGTAAAAACAGAAGTAATAGAAACACCTGGTTCACAAGAGGAAAGATTGAAGGTTGATGCAGGGATAGTAATAGATTTAGGAAACTCAGAGAGTCGTTTTAGGGTAATACATGAAAATAAAGCAATAAGTCATACAATTATTAAAAGAAATGAATTTGCAAAATTATCAAAAAAATATACTATACCATCTAGATATCTTAATGAAAATTCAACAATATTAAAAATAGATGCTGCTTATGTTGATGATATTTTTATTGAAAATGAAGAAGACGAAGAAGATAAAAAAACGAGACTAATTGCTAATGGGATTATAGTAGAAAGAGAGTTTATGAATAGATCAGTAAGACCTACAGCTCTAAATACTAAAACTTCTCAAAAAGTAACATTTTGGACTTTAAGATTAGCATTCCAAGAAGCAATAATATATTTAGCTGACTATTATAAAAAGAAACCTGAAGATATAGATTTTACCTTTGATGTTGGAGTATTATTGCCACCAGTTGAGGAAGAGATGTATGGTTTAGAGATGTGTGAAAAAATAAAAGAAATAAAACATATAGAAACTACTGTTCCTTATGCATTGAAAAAAGAATTTACAATTAATAAGGTCTTCACATTAGCTGAAGGTATTGCTTCTTTCATGGGAGTTATGTATAAGGTAGATAATAAGGGAGAATTAGTTTTAAATGAGAAAAATAAGAGATTTGAAAAAGGATATGTAATAATAATTGATATAGGTTCTGGTACAACAGACGCTTTAGTAATATTAAATTCAGAGTTAGTAGAGAGAAGTAGAAATACATTTGAATTAGGTGGAAATACAATTTTAGCACTTTTAGATAAGGATATACAATCAGAATATAAACATGTTTTAACTGAAAGAGAAAAAGAAGAGTTACTAAAAACTGGAACCTTCATTATTGGTGATGGTAAGAAAATAAACTTTATAGAAGAAATTAATGAAGGTAAAGAGTATTATTCTGATATGTTACAAAAGAAAATAATTACAATGTTAGAAGGTCTAAATATAAGCTTAATGTCTATAAAAGGTATTTTAGTATGTGGTGGTGGAGCTTTACCAATAAAGGAATCAATAGTTAAAAATGGTACTCCAGAAGAGAGGGTTATAAGTCCTTCTATGTCTGATGTTTTAAGAAAATATTTCCATGATTTAAATCCAGAGTTATCTGATGT
The DNA here is from genome assembly GCF_045899875.1 of Clostridioides sp. GD02377. Lineage (NCBI taxonomy): Bacteria > Bacillati > Bacillota > Clostridia > Peptostreptococcales > Peptostreptococcaceae > Clostridioides > Clostridioides sp. GD02377. Next base: position 29,206 of record NZ_JBJODA010000008.1, on the reverse strand, counting down.
AAGTTTAGATGATTTGAATCCACGACTTACTAACTTATTAGGAATAGAGTACATTTACAAATTTGGTCTTTAAAATTTATAAATATTAATAGAAAAAAAGAGAGTCATTTTTATGACCTCTCTTTTTTTTGTATTAGAAGTATATTATATATAAGTTAAAAAGGTGGTGTTTTATTAGTATGATATTAATAGGAGGAACGGAATTAAATAAAAAAGAATTGCCATTTGGAGATTTAATAGAATATTCTATAGAAAATAATATTGAATATCTAAAAATAAAATTAAAAATGGCTAGAAAAAATGGTATTTATACAAAGATATATTTAAATAATAAGTATATTGATATTAATAAGGATATAGAATTAAAAATAATAGAGTTTACTACTGATGAAGAATTGCTAAATTTAATAAATGATTCAAAAATAAAAAAAGAAAGTAATAACTTGGAAGAAAAGAATGAAAATATTTATGAAAAAATAGATATAAATGAAGTAGATATAGGAGAAATAGAAAAAGGATTGAATTTCACTGACATAGGTGGAGATGTAGATATTTCAAAAATAAATATTAAGGAGCTAGAACGAACAATAGAAGATAAAAATATCATATTAACAGATAAAAATCTAGAAATAGAAGCTTTAATAGATGAAAAAGAAAAAACTATAGCTCTTAATAAAACTTTAATAGAGGAATATGATGAAAAGCTTAATACTAAGATTAAAGAAGCTGGACAATTAAAAATAGACATAACTAAATTAGAAGAAGACAATAAGCTAAAGATAGAAGAAATAAATCGCTTAAACAATGATTTAAAAATAAAAAAAGAAGAAATTAAGAATTTAAAAGTAAATATAAAAAATATGGATAATACCATAAAGAAATTAATTGATGATAAAGCTTTAATTATAGAAAATCAAAAAAAACAATTAGAAGAACTTGCCGAGTCTACAAAAGAAAAAACTATGAAAGCAAATAGTATAATAGAGGAATTGACTAAAAAATTAGAATATGAGATAAAAAGGTTTACTCCTAAACAACTAAGCTTTTTAAAATATCAAGAAATGGCAGCTAAATATAATTCCTTTTCAAAAGTTGAGTTTCCTGATTCTGAAAAAAAAGAGTTATTAGAAATGAAATCTAAATTACATATATTTGCCACAGGTACAGACAATAGTCTAAGCAATTTAATTCCAGAAGTAATATCATTAATGAATACAAAGAGCTTATTGATAGTAGATTTTTCAAATGATTTTTATTTTAAAAATGCTGTATTTAAAGTTAGAGATAGAGAACATTCTCTATTATTAGATAAAGAAGGTGTAAAAGTAGAAAGTTTAGTAAAAGAAATAGGTAAGAGTGAATATATAGCAACTAATGTATTCAATGATATAGCTCTTTTAAATGTAGATTGGATAAATATTATTAGAAAAGTAAAAGAATATGCAAATGGAAAGGAAATAATATTCTTGTTTAATAGTATAACTAGCTTCTCTGTAAGGCATACAGTTACAAAACTAGCGTCAATAGGAACATTGCAAATATTTGTAAATTGTAATCCAATGTATTTATCTAATTTATTAATTGTATTAAAATTTTTACCAAAAGAAATAATAAATTTAGTAGTAATGAAGTATATAGATATAACAAAGAATTTAATAGATATATTACAAAAAGAGTATAATTTAATGACCTTTAACGAAAATATAAGTTGGAATTACTTGAATTTATAAAAAAAATATGCTTTAACTTGAAATTTATAGTTGTTTGAAATATACTTATAACAAGTTCTAAGACATCCTGTTGTAATCAAAATAAAAATAGAATTAATTTTAGATAATTTAACTCTTTACTTGAAATGGAATATGTTTACAAACATATTCCATTTCTATTTTTTGATTAAATTAAAAAGTATTTTATTTAAAAAAAGTGATTTAACTTGAAAATTAGAAATATATAAACTATAATTATTTAAAACTAAAAAACTGGTCTATGAAATGCCATTTTTTTTATGTTTAATCCTTCTTCTAAAAGGAATGTATGAAGTTTTTATAACTTATTATGCATTCTTTTTTTGTTATTTATATAAAATATTATTATTTAATAGTATCTTGACTTATAATTTTAGACAGGCTATAATTCAACAAAAGAAATGTAAAATATAAATAAAGATTTATACACAATAAAGTTTTGCAACTTTTGAAATATATAAACAGAAGGTCTTAAAAGGAGTAATAGTCACTAATTATAGCAAAGAATAATATTTATATTGATAAAATGGAGGTTATAAAATGGAAAATTTGCTAGAGGAAGCTTTACTTGAAGAATATAAACTTTGGAAAAAAGGAAATGATAAGAGAATTTATATAAATAAGATTCCTGAATTAATTGACATTGAAGAACTAATTGAAAATAATGATTTTGGAATTGGTAAAGGAAAAGGTTTGGGAGTCTCTAAAATTGCTAGATTGCTAAAAAATGATGGAGATATTTCTATAGCTAAACTTTATTATGATTGTACTTATGAAGAGTTTCTTTTTCAAGAAACTAGTTCAGAAACAGTAAATAATTTTATAAAGTTTTTTACTAATGAATTGGTTTCAAGATATTCACCAGAAAAAGAAGAGGAAGAAGTCATAGAAGAAAATGAAACTTATGAAGAAGAACATGAGAAATATAAAAAAATGTCTTTTGATGAAATGCCAAATGATACTGAGTTTCTTTTAAAAGGAACTAATAAGTACTTAGTCTGTTACAATGAAATATATTCTGGAATAAATTCTATGTTAGATGACATCCATAAATCAAAAATTGATTTAAATGATTTTTTTACACATTACCAGTATGTAGATTATATAACATATCGATTTTATAAATTAAATAAATCTGATTTAATAATATTACATGAATCAGCTAAAGAAATTCTTGATAAATTAAGAACTGAAGAGGAAGAAAATAAAAATAAAAAAATAGAAGAGCTACTTGAAAAAGCAAAAATAACAGGTGAAAAACAATTTATAGATGCTTTGATAATGAAATGTGATGATTACATGGAAGTCTATTGTGACTTTATGGAAGTTGCAAGATATGCAATGCCAAATGGAGCCATAAAGATTGAAAAGACTGCTATTCCTATAGATTAAGGATTAGTATATGCAAAAAATAGAAGTTTTCTGGGAGAGTTTTGAATCAGATAGTGAATTCTTAGAAGGTATATTTTTATATTAATAATAATAATTGGTAAAGAAGAGATATATCGTGAAAGATTAATGTGTATGATATAATATTAATATAAATATTCGGTGATAAAATTGGAGAGGTGCTAATGAATGCTTTTGTTAGGAAAAGAACAAAGAATTATATTGTTTACTTAGAATATAAGGATGAATTAGGAAACAGAAAACAAAAGAATATGGGAGCATATTTAAAAAGAAGAGATGCTAATAGGAGATTAGCTGAACTTAAAGATAAAATATACAATGATAATGTATTAGTCCCAAATGAGATTACGTTAGAAGAATTTTTATTAGATTTTCTTGAAAAACATAGAGAGAATATTTCTTTGAGCACATATGATAAATACCTTAGAATAAGTAAAAAATATATACTGAAAGAACTTGGCCAATACAGGTTACAAGATTTAAAAGTGATTCATATACAAAATTATATTGATTCATTGGTGAAAACATTAAATCCTCAAAGCATCAGGATACATTTAAATATATTAAGATTAGTTATTAAAAGGGCATATAAACTTAAACTAATTAGAGAAAATATCGTAGACGATATAGATATACCAAGAGCTAAAAAATTTAGAAATGATATATATGATAAAGAGCAAATGATTAATCTATTGGATATGTGTAAAAAAGGAAATAGAGAATTAGGATTAGCAATAAATTTAGCAATTGCTCTAGGATTTAGATTATCTGAAATTTTGGGTATATCCTGGGATAATGTTAATTTTGATGAAAATACAATTTTAATAAATAAAATAACAAGCAGAGTAAAAGGAGCTGTTATTTTGAAAGAGCCAAAGACAGAAAGTTCGAATAGAAGTGTATTTGTTCCAATAGAAGTCATGATATTATTAAAGCAGTATAAAAAAGAGCAAATGAAAAGATTATTGAAAAGCAATACAAAGAATAAATATAATTTAATTTTCTTTGATAAACTTGGCAACCCCATAGCTGAAGATGTAATAAGTAAAAAGTTTAGACGTTTTTTAAAAAATAATGAATTACCACACATTAGATTTCATGACTTAAGACATTCTCATGTAACATTGTTAATGAATTCTAAAGTTCCTATAAAAGTAATTTCTGAAAGAGTTGGACATTCTAATGTTAATACAACATTAAATGTATATTCACATGTTCTTAAGGAAATGGATAAAGAAGCTTCAGATACAATTTCAACAAATTTATTTAAAGCTAACTAAAAGAGAACGAATGTACGTTTAATTGACCTAATAAATGACATTTTAAAAGCTTCACATTGATTAAGTAATATAAATAATCAATGTGAAGCTTTTATGCGCTTAAAATAGATTCTGATGGTTAACTAACTTTTTAACTGTAGTTATAGATAAACCAGTTTCAAAAACTATTTGTTCTAAAGGTTTTTTTCTAGCTTCTAGTATTACATGGTCGATAAGTCTTTTAGTAACCTTATCTCTATAATCTATAGAATCAAATTGTTGTGTAAATGTACTTTTGCATTCAGGACACTTAAAACGAGTTGCATTAATAGTGATAGTAACTTTTTTATTTCCAATATTAATATCTTTTGCACATCTTTTAGTGGAAGCATGTTTATAAATTATTCCACCACAATATATACATGAGGAAGGTTTCTTTTTTGGTTTAACATAGAAGATTATACTATTCATATGTATATATGTATCTATTAATATAAATTCTGGTAAATTCAATTCATACATTGTTTTAATTTCTCCTATCTAAAAATTTTTGTTGAAAAAAATAAATTTTAAAAATCCATATATAAATATAAAGAAAATATAGTTTTTGATTGAAAATAAAAAAACTATATTTTTTTTATATTTATATAAGAACTGGTAGTCATTAATAAGTGATATCTTTTTATATAAATCAATTTTGGAGGCGATAAAAATTAAAATAGCATATTTTATCTGGGAATTAGAAGAAGAAGTAAGTTTTGATATTAATAATACTCATAAAGAAATAAAAAATCAACAACAAAAATTACTATTGATGTTAGAAAGTCTAAAAGAAAAATTTAAAAGTGAATTATCTGGTGTGTATATAATAAATTTTGAAAAAAAAAGTAAAAATGAATTTTATAGTTCTATAAATAGTTTCAACAAAAAATATTTGATAAAAAATAGTTTGAAGATATATATAGGTAAAGTAAATAAAAAAAATACATGGAATGATGTATATAAAATAATAAATTCTGTAATGGAGATGAATTCATTTGAATTTGTAAAACAAAATGTAAAGTTTTTAGATAAAGATAGCATTAATAAAAACTTGTAAATAAAAAAGAAAGGATAAAAATTAATATGAATAATAATGTGTTTTCTATAAAAATTCCAAAGTGGGTGCAAAAAAGTAATCCATTTTATGGTGAAAGATATAACATAATGAGTCATAGAAAATTATTAAAGGTAAATAATAAAAAAATTTGTTTAATAGAACTTCATAAAAATCAAAATAGAGAATTTAATGTTGCTATTCTTGTAATTAATAATGGAGTAAAAGGGAAAGTAAAAATAAAAAAATGTATAAATATAACTGATGCTATTAGTGTATTTGAATCATCAATTGAAAAAAAGAAAAAGGAAGGCTACATATAAATGAGGTGAAAGTTATGAAAAATAAAAAAATAATAAAAATAAATGGAGTTTTGTGTTTTTGGACAAATTGGAGACCAAATTATTTTTCAAGAGATATATGTAAAAATAAAATGCTAATGTTAAAACAATCTGACAGATATTTAGATTGTAGGTTTGGGTCAAAGAAAAAAGTAATGGATAAATGGCATTATAGAATACAAGTATTGGTTCCTGTCAATGAAAATTTGTTTTTTAGTAATAAAAATAAATATAATTAAGAAATTCTCTATATTCTGAAATTTTTGTAATTATCGTTGACAAAAAATAAGTATCGTTGTAAAGTAATTATCATGGATGATTAAAAAACTACGCCGACGTGAAAATAAAGTCAGGGATGATAAAATAAAAATTGGGGGAATTAATATAATGAATTTAAAATATTTTTTAGATAAAGAAGAAAATGGAGTATTAAAAACATTTAAGAAAGATAAATTTGATTTAGAAAGAACAATTTATAAAGTTAAATCTAATGATTTTAAATATGTTTATATAACGGACCTGTTAAAAAAGGGGAATTTATTATTAGGATTTTATTACGAAACAAATAACACCTTTTATTTTATAGATTTAGAAGCAGAATCATATGGAAAAAAAGTTCTAGATTTTGCAGGCATTGATAGAGTTATATCTTTAGATAAACATAAGGCTCTATTTGAAAATACAGTTAAAAAAAGAATAAGAGAAAAAATAAATTTTGATGAAAAAAACATACCACTTTCTTATGATGAGGAAAAAGATATAAAAGAATATCTAAAACAAAAAAGGAACTTAATATCTGGAAGAAAAGAAATAGAAAATAACTTTTTAAATGGATTTGATATTAATAAAGATAGTCTTAAGATTAATTACACAATGATAAAATTTAAAGATTCAAAATTAATTTATAGGTCAATATTAGATTTTGATAAAGAGGTTAATCTTGAGTGCAATGAATATATCCAGATGAATAAAAAAGAGCTTTATTATGACATAGTATATCTTAAACATTTAAAAGAAGAGATAGAAAAGTTAAATCAAGATAGAAATGCACTTGAATTTAAAAAGATAGTGAATATATTTTCAGATAAAACTAAGAAATCATTCAGAATTAGAGTATTAAAAAATGATAAAGAGTATATTTTGAATGTGAAAGAACCTATATTAAGAAGCTTTGAGCATCATATATTAAATTCAGATATTATTGAAAATAATTATAAAAGGATTTTCTTTAATAATAATTCTGAATTAAAGATAAGCTTAGATGAAATAATAGAAATCTCATATAAAAGGAAAATATTATATTACAAATCAAATTATGAAAGCTTATAGACATAAAATTGGAGGGAAATTTGAATGTTTAATATAGAAAAATTTTGGAAAAACAATATTGAACATATTTCTAATATGAAAAGAGACGATTCTCATAAACAAAATGATTTAAATAAGTATATTACGGTAGAAGAATATAATTTTATTTTTACACAATTAGTTAAACAAAAAATTATAGAAAAAGTAAATTTGGATGAGAATAATTTAAATCTCACAGAAAAAGAAAAGAATAGAATACTAAATAATAATAGTCATAGAAATAAACTAATGTTTAGTAGATATGAAGCAGAAGTTTATTTCTCAGAAAGAACTGATATAGATAAAAATAGTTTGACTATAGAATATAGACCACAAGATATAGAAAATCTTAGTATAATGTATGATTCTATATCTGATATAGATAAAAAATCTGATATGGAAGCTGATAAATATATAGAAGAAAATAAAGAAGATATATTTATTGAGATATTACAACTAAAAGAAATAAAAAAGGAATTACAACTTTTGAGAAATAGTGCAAATATATTAAAATTTATAGCTAATAAAAATAAAACTATTCAAAGCAATAGATGACATAAATAAAAATAATGATTTACATATATAAAATAAAGGGGAGGGAATACCTTTGATGACTGAAAATGACAAAAAGGAGTGTCAATACATTATAGCTGCTATATCTGAGAGTTTTGAAGAAATGGGATACTTAGATTTGAAAGAGCTTGAAGGTTATATAAAGGAAATTATAAGAGTTGAAATCTATGACGTAGATAAAAAGAAATACTTTAATTATATTTATGACAAATTTTTAAATAATAAACGTTATAGAGAGTTTTTAGATGGAAAGGTTTATCATTGTTCTCATTGTAAATTAAAAAAGCCAATTTCAAGTTTTAATAGCTGGGTTTGCGATGGCAAAAAAAGACCTAAAACTATATGTAAGAAATGCTCTCAAGAACTTATAGATAAAGCTGGTGAAAAGGCAGCTTTATATAAAAAATATCAAGAACATAAACAATATATAGCTAGAGAAACTAGTGTGAGAAGTAAAATGAAGCGTCATATAGGAAGAGATTTGACTTCTGAAGAAGTTAACCAAATAAAAATTTTAGTTAGAGTAAAGAAGATGACACCTTATTCTATATATAAAATGTATGCTTTATAATATAAAAATTATGGAAAGGAAAATATTATGCATGCGACCATTACCAATATATATAATTAAGATTCTTTCAGATTTGATATTAAAGAAGATGAAACATGCTAATAAAGAAAAAATACATTTTGCATTACTTGAAGTACAAGATTCTATATATCTTATAGATACTGAAGACATAGAAAAAATTAATATACCTCTAAAAACAACTTCTTTAAGCATTACAGAATCAATATTAGCAGAATTTTTATATGAAGGAAGTATAAAAATGAATTTCCCTATAGTTTATAGGTGTACAAGATGTAATTCATTTATATTTGACAAGGATAAAGTTTATGATGGAGCTTTTGGATACATATGTGAAACCTGTAATAATATGAGTTAATAGAAAGGAATACTTATGGGGGATATCTTAAAGAAAGATAAAATGGAAACATTTATAGTAAAGCTAAAAACAAAAAAAACTAAAAAAAGTATAGAAAAAAATAAGAAGTTAGAGTTATCAGAATCAGAAATAAATACTCTTTTTAAATACTATAATATGATTGATGGTTTGGAGATAAAAGTAATTACATTCATGGGAAGAGCCCGTATGATAGATTACCAGGATAAAGATTCAGTTACAATTAGGGAAGCCATATATCTATTAGAACAGAGTACAACTTTAGGTATATACATAAATGATTATAAAAACTTCATGAAAAAATGGAATAGTGGAAAATACTATAATGAAAATATTGAAATGATATTTGAAGCTTCCGAAATAGAAATAATAGAAAAGATAATTTATTGAAAAAGACTCACAAATACAACAAAGATATATCCAATAAAACATGAAGGGGAAGTTATTTATGGACTATGAGATAAAACTTTTTATTAGAGATTTAATGGAAGATAATAATGAATCTTTTGAAGATATGTCAAAAAAGGTAGGAATTACATCTTATGAATTACAGGATGTAGGAGCTGGGAAAAGAAAGTTAACTGAAAAAGAAGTTGAAAGTATTATACGAAAATATAATATTCAAGGAGAGAAACTAGAAACATTTAAAAGACTTACAAATACACCAGAATCATTTCAAATGACATGTAAAAGATGTAATAGTAATCAAGCTACAATAGAAATATATCCAATAAGATGTAAAGGGGGAGTCATTTTATGGCTTATGAGATAAAACCTTTTATTAGAGATTTAATGGAAGATAATAATGAATCTTTTGAAGATATGTCAAAAAAGATAGGAATTACATCTTATGAATTACAGGATGCAAAAGCTGGAAAAAGAAAATTAACTGAAAAAGAAGTTGAAAGTATTATGCAAAACTATAATATTCAAGAAGAAAAACTGGAAATATTTAAAAGGCATACAAATACCCTAAAATCATTTCAAATAACATGTAAAAAATGTAATAGTAATCAAGTTACAATAGGCGAATTTTATGTAAATACAGAGTATATTCCATTATCATGTTGTACCTGTAAAACTAAAGAAATATTAGAAGTAGATAAACAAGATAATAATGGGTTTAATATAACCTGTATAGATTGCAAACAAACTGCAAAAATAGAAACGCCATTAAAGGGGAAACAATTCATAGAAATATCATGTCCAAATTGTAATAAAACAGAATCTGTAAATGTAGCTTTTTTAGTAAGTGATTTTGAATTAGAACAAGGTCTAGAAAAAGAAAAAATAACTTTAATGAAACTAATAAAATCAGCACTTTTCAAAAAATAATATAAAAAGATAATAGGAGTGGTAAATATGTATAATTCAGATATATCATTCAAAATAGGTAATAAAACAAAGTTAATTATAACAAATAGTGGCTACTATGATGTTAAAGATAAGAGTGGTTTTGATAGAGGAACAACAGCTATAAAAGTTATCAAAGGAAGAGTTATAGATGAAAATACTAAGATTTTAGAATCAGAAGCTATACAAGTTAAGATATTTTCAAGAAATAGAAGTGGACATAATGACTTTTATACGACATGTAAGAGTGTAACACTATATGAAGGAGTTCTCTATAATGAAAATGGTTCAATAAGAAAAAGAAGCTTAACTAAAATTACAAAAGCAATAGATGAATTTAAATCAATATGTAATTAGAGGTGAGAAATGAATACTTATAAAACACCTAAAAAAGAACAACTATTATATTTAAAGTGCAGCAAAGAAAAAGCAGCTACTTTAGGAAAAAGATATACAAGAGGTTTTATACTTAATGAAGAAGATGACTATATAGAAGTATGTGTAGAAGGTGATAAAGAAAGTTTTAAATTTTATAAAGACACATTAGAAGAAATAACCATGTTCCACCAAAGCTATTTCATATATTTATCAGAAAAAGACTTATTAGAAGAATTTGAAGCTATAGATATATTAAAAACATTACATGACACTTTTAATCCACAAAATTTTGAAAAATTTAAAATAGAAGTACTAAGACAAATAAAACTATTTTTAGATGAAAATAATTAATTAAAGGAGAATGTTATGAATTGTACATTAACAAAGGGTGAAGAACTATTAAGTTATTATATAGCTATTCTTAAAACTAAGAAAAAGATAAATAGTATAAAAGAATCTACTAAAGAGTTAGAACATAAACAGAGTCAATATATATTAAAGGCATATACTTTGCTGGATGGAATGAAAGTAATTGTATCAAAGTTTTTAGGTAAATATAGTTTGGTAGCTTCAATAGTACATGATGACAGAGAAAAATTAAAAAAAGCTTTATATCTATTAGAGCAAACTGATTGTAATAGTTATTATCTTGATGATTACAATAGCTTCATAGAGGATTGGGAGTGTAAAAGTTATGTTATTAATATAGATAATTTTATAAACAATAAGGACATTGAAATAATTGAGAAAATAACATCTGAAAGCAGCATCATAAAAATCATTGGATATAACTATTTTGAAACCTTACATTAGATTTCAGACAAAGCTATATTCCATCAAAATAATATACTAATGAAAGGAATGAAAAAGTTGGTTATTAAGTGTAAGGTGTGGAATGAAAGTGAACAAAAAATGTATAACTTTGAGCAAGTAAAGCTTAATACAAATTTTTTTATCAAAGGTTTTAACACTTTTGGAGGACTATATTTACCTATTGGAAACCCTAAAAACTACATACTATTTTATACAGGTAAAAATGACTATTATGGTGTTGAGATATATATGCATGACTTGCTTATGGTGCCTGGGAATAATAAAGAACCTATAGTCGGAGTAGTTGAATTTGGAGAATATTTTCAAGATGAGGAAATGCACATAGGTTTCTATATTAAATTTGAGAATAAAGCTCTTAAAAAGAATCTAGGCTATTGGGTTAATAAATGCAGAAACTTAGGAAGTATATATACAACTAAATGCAACAGGATATATGAATAGGAGTGGTTAAATGAATATTGTTATTTTATTAGGAGAGATAGATAAAGATTCAGTAGTTACAAATATTCTAGATTCAGATAAACAAAAGCTAGAATTTATAATTAAGGTAAAAATGAATGAATATAATACAGAATATTTTTTATGTGAAAAGGTATCTAGTAATTTAGAAAATCTCTCTAACTATCTTGTAAAAGGTAAACGATTAGTTATTAAGGGAAACCTTCATAGAGAAATTTCTTCTGAATTTGGAGTTGATAAGGAGTTATATAAAATATTAGTAAATAGTTTTGAGTTTTTACCAGATATAAAAAATGTTAATTATTCAAAGGGAAAAGATAATTCAAACAAGAAAAATCAACAAACCTTTGAACCTATATATGATGATGATATTCCTTTTTAGAAACATAGTTAATAAATAGATACATAAAAAATTATAAAATGAAAGGAAAATATAAGAATATGTTGAGTATGACTGCAAAAAGAAAAGCAATAATCATAGCTCATGACCTTGAAAAAGATGGCATGGTATGGGGAGATGAGCTAGAAATGTTTATAAAATCTCAAATATATACAAAAAGAGGGTTTAAGTCAGATGAAGACTACCTTGAGTTTGAAAATATTGTTTTAGACTACCTAGAAGAAAAAAGAAAGAAAAAAGAGTTTCAAATTGGTTGTTGTGTTTAAAAATAAATTGATGATGGAGTATATAAACAATGAATGCATATGAAAAAAATAAGTATTTAAATAAAAAAGGACTTGTAAATATTTTAGATTCAGTTAATTATGAGTGTCAATTTCTTGATAATTGTACTTTTAAAGATATATTTGGATGTGTTTGGTGTATTGATGAAAGCTCTGTTGAATATGAAGATGATATTGATAAATTTTAATAAAATAATATAAATAAAAGGAGTGGTATATATGATAATAAATAAATTTATAGTTCATGTTTTTGATAAGGAAAGTACAGTACCAGTATTAGGTGATTTTGAAGGTAAGATTAATCAAGAATCAGAGGGGCTTCTTAAAAAATGTTTAAAAAAGATAATTAAGAATGACAACTTAAGAAAAGGTATTTTTAATGAATATAATGATAATTTAGTAAAAAAATGTTGCGAACAAATGATATATGAAAAAGACTCTTTTGTAGATAACTCAAAAGAAATAGCTTCTTATATGTTTGAAAAAATGAAAGAAGAATTAGGCTCTTGCAATGTGATTATGTGTTTGTATTCAAATAAGGAACAAGAAGGTATTGCAATAATGAAATTTGAGTATAAAAGTGTTTATACTCATAGCATAGAATATGAAGATGATAAGTTTAATATTCAAGTAATTCCAAATAATGTAGCTTTTTCAATACAACCAAAGATAAAACAAGCTGCACTAATTGAGTTAAGTGGTATAAATGATGAGTATCATGTCAGAGTTTTAGATATAGATTCTGAGAAAGAAGATTCTAAGTCAAGATTCATAGAAGAATTTATAAATGCTAAAAAAGTGGATGATGATACATATAAAACTAAGGTATTAAAAAAGACAATTGATAAATGGATAAACAATCATTATTCAGAGGATGTAAAAAAAGCAGAAGAAGTAAAAAGTCTTTTAAATTATAGATTACTACAGAGTGAAAATATAGACGTAGATGAATTTATAAGTGAAATAATAGATGATGAGCAAAAAGATTCCTTAAAAGAAGAACTTGATGAAAAAAATGTTAATGATAATTTGAATGTAGATAAAGGATGGATTGAGAAAAATATAAATAAAAGGAAAATGAAGCTTGATAATGGATTTGGAATAGTAGGTAATATAAGTGATTTTGAAGACCCAATGAAATATAGTGTTAAAAAGAATTTAGATGGTTCTGTAGATATTGTATTAAAAAATGTAAGTTATATAGAGGGTTAATAATATCAGACAAGATAAAGAGGTGTTAATATTTGTGTAAAAATGGAATTGAAGAATTAGAAAATGCAAAAAGATTATATGGTTTAAAAAGAAAAGATAGACTGAAAAGTAAACCAGGAATATATGAACATTTCAAAGGTAAGTTCTATATAACACTAGGAATAAGTTCTCCTATAGCTAGTGAGAAAGAGCTTCGTAAGTTAAAAAATGATGTTAGTATTCAACTGACTCCAATATATATAAAACATACTGAAACTGAGGAATATATAAGAATATTTATTATAAGTAACAAAATCTATCATTTAAAAAATGAATGTGAAGATGAACTGGTCCTATATAAATCTATGTATCTAGATAATAAATTATTCTTAAGACCAATAGATATGTTTTTATCTGAAGTTGATAAAAATAAGTATCCTGAAGTATCTCAAAGGTATAGGTTTAAAGAATTTAAGTTAAGAAGTGAACTTATAATCAGTAAAGATATTAATGGGAAAAAATTAAAAGAAAATGATATTGTGAAAGCCAGTTGCGCTAATGAAGAGTATATTGGCATAGTAAGGGTAGGTATGTATGCTCCTATGAATAATGGCTATCATGTTGGAATTTATATAGAGTGGTTAGGTAATCAATATATAAGAACAGATATAGGATTTTTTGATGGGAATTGTGAAATTATAGGAACGCTTGAGTAAAAATCTTATTAATATTATTGAAAATAGGGGTGAAGTGATGAGTAGAGATGTAGAATGCCCATGCATATATAAAGATTTCAAAGGAGATTATTATGCAACAATGGGAGTAAGTAAACCACTAAAAAAAGAAAAATTAGATAAGATAGAAATTGATAATATTAATTTTAGGCAATATGAAGATACATCAATAAAGGCTATTTATACTGAACTTGATGATTGCAGTCTAAATATAGTAAAAGATATTCAAGGTAATTTATATCATGATTCTAGGTTTGAAAATGATAATTTGGTAATATATAAAGATTTAAATAGTGAAAGTGGAGCTTTGGCAAGACCTCTAAGTTCATTTATAGCAAAACTTACTTTAGAGATATATCTATCTGATATTAAGACAAAAGGGAAAAAAACAGACTTTCAAGATTTTGTATTTGAAAAAGTAATAAGTGGGAACGAGGATGAGTCTTATGATGTAAGCAAAGAGAATAAGGATAGACTTCAAACTGGACAAGCCATACAAGATTCGGATTATAGAAATAAAGAAAGTGTAATCTCAAGGTTTTTGAAATTTATAAAAAATTAGTTAGTGCTGAAACTAATTAAAATAAATAACTTATATACTAATATAATACATTTCAATTACCTTAAATAGATATGTTTTAGAAGAATAATATTTTGAGGAAGGTGTAAATATGGAAGGGGAAAAAGAAATTTGGCTATATAGTTGGAATGGTGAATATTTTGCAAGTGACGAGTATGAAAGTAAAGAAGAGGCTATTCAAGGGGCTAAGAAAGAACTTAAAAGGACTGGAGAATTTAAAAAAATAGTTTATGTTGGCAAAAGAAAAGAAGCTTTTATTCCTTGTGTAGATGCAGAAAACATACTAGATTATGTTCAAGATAGAATTGATGATGAATTTGGAGAATTTGGAGAGAGTTGGTCAAGTCATATAAAAGATGAACATAAAGAAATACTTGATAATAGATTAAATGAAGTATTTGAAAATTGGATAAATGAATTTGGACATAAACCATATTGGTCTATTGTTATAGATATAGAAGATATAGAAATTTCAAAAAGGAGTTATATAAAATGATAAAATCTCCTTTTTACTATACAGGTATTAATGATGAAATTTATGGAACTATTGGAGTGAGTGAACCAACTAAACAAAGTAAATTGCAAAAAATTTATGATGAAAATTTAGAAAGAAATATATATAAATATGAGTGTACAAACAAGCTTGACAAATCTACTAATTCAACTGTAGCAATATATAAAGATAAAAAAAATAATTATTATCATGATAAGGAACAAAATCAAAATAAATTAGTTATATATACAACTGCAACTAATTATAATGATAAGTTCATAATGGATTTAAAAGAATTTATTCATATTATTGATGAGAAAACAACTAATATAGCTTTTTTCTTTAAAATTGTAATTCTTGTATCTATGTTTTCATTGTTTTTATTTTTGAAAAATCTTATATTTGCTTTGTTGCCATAAAGTGGAAAATTGCTTACCAGCAATTATAACAAAGTTGATATAGAGGAATCAACTAATGTGGATGAAATGGATAATAAGATAATTGATAGTATAGAAGTATCAGAAGATTATAGCAACCAATAAAATACTTAAATAGGAGGAAATCGGGAAATGTATACTAAAGGTGATAAAACTAAATTAGCTTGTATTAATTGTGAAGGGATAGAAGACCAAGAGTTTATAAAATACTTTTATGATAGTAAAGAAAATAGAATGAAAGAAAGATGGAAATGTTGTAATTGTGATGAGAATAATGATATTTATCCATTGAAGGATACAACTAATATATAAAATAAGGAAGTTAAATGGGCATGAAGTATAGGCTATAAAGTTAAACAAAGGGTAAATTAATATATGTATAACAAAGGTGATAGATTTGAATAGATTAATGAATATTATAAATAAAATAAAAAGTATTGTTATTTCAGATAAAAAAAGAGATGGATATGAATTATTTCAAAAATATATGTCTGAAGAGGATTACGAGAATCTATTAGAAAGAATAGAAGGTGAAAAATATCATAGAAAATACTAGTGAAAATATAGAGGATAAGTTAACTGATTTAATTAGCCAATTTGTAGAAACATTAGACACGGATGAAAAAATAAAAGAGATATTAAAAAAAATATTATCTCTAGATGAAGATAGCCAAACAATAATACAATATTTTATTCTTGAAAGCCATATGTACAATGATGAGATAAAAACATGTATAGATGTTATTCAAGATTTTATATAAATTATAAATACAATCTAATTTTCTAGTAGGGTAACAACTGCTAAACAAAATCTATAAATATATGTAAAAATATAAAAATAAATTATAGATTATGAAATACTCCTATTGAGGTGATAAACAAATGAAATATCACTCAATAGGAGTATTTGCAAATAAAATAGGTAAAACAATTCAAACTCTTAGAAATTGGACATATGTGAAGAATCCATTTTTATGCCTCTTGAATTATATAAAATTAAAAAATATAATGAAATATCATTGTTTATAAATACCCATCATTGCTAAATAAACATTATCCTTGTCTAAAAATATGCGTCATTGCTAAATAAATATTATCCTTGTATAATAGATATAAGTAAGTGAAAGATTAAGTGTTTTGAAAGGAAAAAGTGATGAATAAAGAAATTATAGAGAAAATGTATAGTTTAAGATATCCTTTACTTGCATCTATACAAAAATATGAGAAATTATTAAGCAAAGAAATGAAAAATTTAGATTATATAAATATATCAGATGAAGAAACAGAAGAAGTTAAAATATTGAAAGATGAATTAAAGAAGATAAAGTCAATTTTAGAACATACAACAGCTCTATCTAATTCATCTGAGGAATGTGAAGTTTCTATTAATTCCATAAATAATTATTTTAGAGGAATGACTCCAGTAGGCATAAAATTTGGAGATAGTAAGCAAGATGTAAGTAGCTGGAGAGATGTACTTGAATATTCTATAAGGTATTTTGCAAAACTAGATAAAGATGAACTTATGCATATACTTGAAAGTCGTGTTAATTTGTTTTATGAAAAGATAAAAAATAATGAAGATAGATATATCCCAGAACTTAACTTATATTTAAATCCATCAAATAGAGGGTCTACTGAAATTATAGGTGTATTAAGAAAATTAGAAAAAGGATTTAATATGCAAGGAAGTATAAAGATAATAGTGAAAAACTCATAACTATTTAAGTGTTTTAATTTCTCTTATAAAAACTAAAATCTCATTAAAGAGAGGAATGATACCGTTGATTAATAATAAATGGAGTAGTAGTAGTAACAATTTTCATGATAATAATAGTACACTAGATTATATAGAGGATTTTATCTATTGTATGAGTCATAGCAATAGTTTCAATGATATGATTTTTAAAGGTGGAATAACATTATTATGTGCTTTTAAAAAATATAATTATGGGAATAGAAGATTAACAAAAGATATAGATATACATGGAACTGATTATAATAAATGGCTTAATTTCAAAAAAGATATAATAGCTTGTTCTCAGTATAGTAGATTTAACGTAATATATAAAGTTATAAAAGAAATAACAACAAGTGAAGCTACTAAAAATGAAAGTGTAACTATAGGTGTTTATAGAGCTGCTGAATTAATAACCAGATTCAGTATCGATGTGAATTTTAAGTGGTCTACTTTAGACTCAGAGAAATATTCACTAGGTGGATTAGTTACAATTAATGGATATACACCAGAACTAATATTAGTTGATAAGATACATGCTTGTGAGAGTAAACAAATTAATAGAAGGTTAAAAGATTTATTTGATATATACTCGCTAAGTTACTTAAAAGGTTATAATAGCAATGATTTAGTAAGATTATATATAGATAAATATAAAAATATACCAGAAAAAATGTACATGTTCCAATTAGAAAACTTTAACACTTTAGAACATGGATATAATAGATTAAGAGGTATTGAATCTAAGCCTGAATTTGCAACCGTTTATAAAAGAGTAAGTAATTTTATAGTTCCAATACACACATTTATAGCATCAAAATCAAATAAAAATTATGTTTGGAGGAATGATAGGTGGATTTTACAGGAGTATTAAGAAACTCTTTCGATAATGTTGTCCTATGTGGAGAATATGCAGGAAGTTTATTAGGAATAACTAATTTTCCAGACAATCATATAATAGCTCAATCTGCTTTTATAGATAAAGAGATTGATACAGATTATTTTACAGTGTATCCTGTTAAAAAATTAGATTTATCTTATGTAGAAGAAGTTAGAAAAGGTGTTTGGATAACAAATCCTGCAAGAACTATTTGTGATATGATAAAGTATGATAGTGAGTATAGTTTTATCCAGGAAGCTTTAGACTATTATATTTTCTATAATGAGAATGGGGAAGAACATTATAATGAAGTACTTAATGTAGCTAGATATTATAATATAGAACAAAAAGTATTGGATGCTATAAGTTTTGCAAAAACGCATGATTATTATGAAGAAAATTAATATTTGTAACTAAAAATATTAAAATGAAGGTATTTTTGGAATGAAGCTTTTTAAATTAGTTTCTAAGATAAAATAATATATTCAATATAAAAGTACTAGAAGATAGAATTTAAACGACCTTAAAATAGCATTTAAAAGGTCGTTTTTTTATCGATTCTATAAAAAAAATATTAGACTCCCTTTTTATTCAGAAAATTGGAATATTAATTAGATTCTTATGTATAATTAAGAGAATAAAACTAAAATTTTAAAATTGGAGGTATTAATGAAAGACTTAGATTTAAATGCTTATTTTTTCGTATCATTTTCTATGGTTTTAATTATAATGATTTTATTATATATAAAATCATCTAATGATGCAATTTTATCACTTTGCCGATCTGTATCCAAAAGAAACAATTTTTCAGTTAATAAATTTATAGAATTTATTTTCTTGCATTATTGTGCTTTTATACCAATAGCTTTAATGGTTACTATTCAATACTTAGAATTGGTGAATTCCGTAATAGTACAATCTTTAATATTGATACTCTTAAGTTTTGTAATGAAAATTATTTACACTTTCATTATAAAAGAAAGTATCATAAATGACAATTTGTTATCAGATAAAGAAATGTCAATAACCGTATGTCTTGCTAATTTAAGCCTGATTTTTTTAAGTAGAATCTATTATGTACCATATGAATTCACGTCTCTTATTATAGCAATGTTTCTTGGAAGATATATTGCATTAGACACAGCATTTAATTTTAATATAAAAGAACTTAAGAAAACTTTTAAAGAAGATATACTTAAAAAAGAATTTATAGTTTTTGTAATTCTAGACATTGTCTTCATGTATATTTTATATATTATAGGAATAGAAAATTTCGTTAAAGTTGTTTTTGGTTCAATGATAGCAGCTATTATCTTTACCGTATTTTTTTTCATTGTAGAAAAATTAAAGACAAAAGCTTCTAATGTATAGGAATATAATATTAAAGTCTAAAACTTAACTGTGTAATAAGTTAAATAATATAATCTATATCTAGAGTCTTGTTTGAATATACTAAAATCTAATATTTCAGGGTTATAAATAACTTTATAATAGCTATTTTGCATTTTAAAGCTATTAGATAGATTTTAAAGATATATTATTTTGTACTGATGTAAAATATCATCAATATAAATCCAATGGCTTTAAAAACGCACACAAGGCTTTGAACGTTTGTTCGGAATGGGATTAAAAACCATTTTATTCCAATAAAAGTAAATATTATATATAAAACATATTAATGTTTATTTTTAATAGAATTATTATTAGAAAAGATTATAATAATTTTGAGAAATTTATACAAAAAATTTAATTGATTTTCACACTAAAAACACATCTATTTATTAGGTGTGTTTTTTTATAAACTTTATTCTAAAACTTATTATGAAATATCTTTTAGTGGAGTTTTTATAAAAAAATATAAAAAAAGAAAAATATTTATCATGTAAATAAAGTATATATATTTAGAGTAAAATAAAAATGGGGAGAAAATAATAATGATAACAAAAAGAATTTTAAGAAATATACTTTTTTCACTGGAATTATGTTTTTTTATAACTTTTATGATGCTAATCGTAAATTCTTTGCTAAAAGTACATATAGGTATGAAGTACTATGTATTTTTTTATGTGATTTCTAGTTTTGGATTAAGTGTTAGTTTGTTTTTTATTAAGTTAGAGTATATATTGCATGGAAAAAAACAAAAAAATAATAAAAAAATAGTAAAGTACAAAAAAAATAACTACAAAAATGAGAAAATTATTTAAAAAATCTTGTATTAATTTAGAAAAGTGGCTATAATGATAGAACATCTAAATTTTATGGATTATATTTAAGCTTGGGTTGATACACTAAAAAGCTTTTATATAATACTTTTGAAGAAATTTCGGTTCTTCTCCTTGATTTCTTCTTTCTTTTTGCAAAAAATAGATATATTATTGGATTTTTTACTAAAATAAAAATAAAAAACTTGAAAAATATAAAAAGAATCACTATACTAGTTTTAAATAAACTTTTAAGAATACTTATTTAAAAACGTTAAACAATTGTTTGTCATGAAAAAGAGATAGTATATTTATACTATCTCTTTTTTTATGTTGATTTTCAAAAAATAATAAATATATACTTTAAAAAAATGAAAAAGCTTGAAAAAAAGAAAATAAGATATTATAATGATAATATTCATAAGGTTTTAACTTAAGTCCATTTACAATAACTCCAATTTGTATTTAATAGTTATTAAAAAAGAAACAGTATATTTATACTGTTTCTTTTTTGTACTAAATAATGAAAATACATAAAATTTTCGAGACTAGAAAAAATAAACATGTTTTAAAAGTGAAAAAACTTGAAAAAAAGAAAATAAGATACTATAATTATGTTAATTGCATTTTCCAATTATAATTCATTCAAACTATTTTAGAAATACTTATTAAACTTAGCGATGATTAAATAGAAAAGAAGTAATATGAAAATATTATTTCTTTTTTATTTGTGGAATTTCAAGAAAAAAATAAAAAGGCTTGAAAAATATAAAACAAGATACTATAATGAGCATATAAACAATATAAAGTTGTTTCTCCAATGGTTGTAAGAATAAAAAAGAAGTAATATGAAAATATTATTTCTTTTTTTATCTAAAGTTTTTTAAATAAAAAACAGAAAATGAAAAAACTTGAAAAATATGAAATGAGATATTATAATGATGTTAACTCGTAAGATATAATCCCCTTGTATTTTATAGAGTTAGAGAAAAAAAGAAATGGTATATTTATGCTATTTCTTTTTTAGTGAAGTTTTATAAAGGTTTTTCTATGGAAATATCATTAAAATAGAAAAATATATTTTGTTTTTGTAAAAAAACTGAATAAATTTGTGGAAATTATTCTTTTAGAAAAAGAATTGGGAAAAACTTGATAAAGTCTAAAAAAGATTATATAATAAACTTAGTTAATCTACCATATGTTTATAAAAAAAAGAACTGTATTTGTAGTCTGCAGTTCTTTTTTTATGAAAAGATTTGATTTTTTTATAAAAAAGAACTATAATATGATTCATAACTAGATTTTAGATAGTTTCCTACACAGTCAATTTTAAATCGGTTATAAGTCGTTTAGCTCTTACTTCCCAAAAAAAGATTATATTAATTTATAATCTTTTTTTATTGAAAAAATATAAATTTAAATTTGAATTAGCTTGACGTGATTTCAAAATGGGAATATAATGAATGTAATATTTTTTTTTCATAAGTTTCCTACGTTAAGTTATAGGAATTGAATTTCTTATGAGTAAGGTAATAAGAAATTCAAAAAACATTGTGTGGTAAGTTCGGAAGGGACTTACTACACAAATGTTTTTAAATTAAAAGTATCGAATAATTCAACTTGTTTATTTTGAAAGAAATTATAAATATTATTAACAGCCAAAAATAGTTTCTTGAAAAATTACAAAAGTTGTTATTATAATAGTTCCTTCTTTTTTTAAATATTTTAAATATAAAAAAACATGTATCTTCCATACATGTTTTTTTGTTTTGGGAAAAAACATATAAAAAAATAAAAAGAAAATACAAACAAAAAAATAAAAACTATTTATCTAATAAATAAAGTATAAATTTAGAAGCGAGGTGATTATTTTGGTTAAGCATAAAGTAATAACAACTTTATTGGCATTAATGATGTGCAGTACGTCATTAATAAGTTCATATGCAGAAAATGGAAAAGGAGTTGTAGTAGATGGAAGTATTCAAACTGACTTAAAGGATGATGGGAAAGGAAATATAATCGATTCAGATGGAAACATAATAGGAAGTACAGATGTAGATGTAAAAGATGATAACAATGACAATAAGCCTCCTATGGACAGTAGTGATGTAAAAGATGATAATTCTCCAGGTCCAGGTGATGTAATTGTAAATGATGGTATGTATTTAAGAGTTGAATTAGATTCAAATCAAAATGAAGTTGGATATATACCTTCTGTAGAGATTGAATTACAAGATGCAAATGGCAAATACATAGATAAAGTATTAGTGAATGAAAAAAACTTCAATAAAAAAGAAAATTGCTACTTGGTTAAATTCAATAATGTAACTAAATATAAGCTAGGTGATAAGTTTAAGTTTTGCTTAAGAGAAAAAAGTGATAATGTAGTTAAATCTATTCTTATGTTAAATGATGACGGCAGCTCTTTGTATGTAAATAGAGATAAAGTAATAGAAAAGACTATAGGTCCAGAATTTAATATTTTAAATAATACTGAAGGAAGCTTACCAGAAGGGGCAAAAAATGCTCCTATGAGAGTTAAATTAATTACAGATACTAATTTAGTGGCCATAAAAGTATTGGATATGAAAGATAATCCAGTGAAAAATTTTAAGATAGATATAGAAAGAACTCTTAATAATTCAAAATATAGAGTTACAACAAATGACCAGGGGTTAGTTTGGCTTACAAGAGACAAAGTTGAACCTAGAATTGTTTTAAATTCAGTAGATAAAAAGTTTGAATTTGACACTGGAAGTGGTCAAGGAGAAATTACTTATCCAACAATATCTAGTAAAACACATTTAGATAGCTTTATGTCAAATGTAATAAAAATAAGAAATGTTGAGACTTCTGGTCCAGCAAATACACAATTAGGGAAAATAAATCTTAACTTTAAATCTGTTGGAAATACTGATTTAAGTAAAAACTGGACTCAATTAACTATTTCTCTTAAAAATAAAAAAACAGGAATTGTATCAAAATTTGAAGTTAGTTCAAAAGATAAATATTTAGAAGATATACCTATAGGAGAATATTCTGTAAGTGTAGAAGCTAATTATGCAACTACCAATTTTAATAAGAATGTAACTGTTTCTAATGGAGTAGGAAACTTAAATTTAACTGTGTTTCCTCGAAACAAATTACAAATTTATAAAGAATTAGACGGAAAAAGATTAGATTACAAATTCTCTGTTATAAATGTTGAGGCAGTAAAAAGTAAAGAGTATAAAGGCAAAAATCCAATTGATTTCTGTGTCATGCCTGGTGAAACATTCATGATTCAAGATAATGAAACAAATGAAGTTTTTACTGTTGATATACCACAAGCTTCAGGAGTGACTACTCTAATATTAGGAGAAGGAAAAATCTTAAATAAGGCAGAGGTTATATCTCCTCATACAAGAGATATGTTACCTTTACAAATAGGTATACTATCAATAGCAGGTGTAGTGGCAGTTTTAAGTTTGTTTATTGCACTAAAAGGTGACAAGAAGAAATTTAAAAATAATATGTTCATGCTCTTACTAATAAGTAGCATATTACTAAGTACACCAATAAAATCAAATGCCGATAGTGGAGGTAGCTCAGGTGGAGGTAGTGGAGGTGGTTCTGCTATTACATCTGACCAACTTATTGTTAATGGATATGCATATAATGCAAATTACTGGACCTTGAATGGTCAAAATGTTAATCAAGTAGTAATGTTTGGATTTGTACCAAACACAGGAAGTGTAAAAAATGGTCAGGCAGTCGATGGAAGTGTAACTTTACTAACTGAAGATGCTACCGAAAATGATATAGTAAAATCATATAAATTCTCATCAGAATACATGAAATATTGCTTGTTTATGCCAGTTAACAAATCAACTGAAACTGATTTTAAAAATAGTGGTATTCTTGGAACATATTCAGATGGGACATATTATTTAATAGCTGGTAAAGATAGAATCTTTGGCCAAACTAATGCAGATTCTTTAAATAGTTCCGAAATGACAAAGAGAGTAGTAGGGACTCCATCAGATGTGAAGTCTAATTCAAATAAAGTACTGTCAACTATGGGAAATGCTTTAGCTTCGGCTGAGAAAGATTCAAAAGGAGTATACAAAGTCAACTATGGTGATGGCATAGGAAATACAATAAGAAGCAAAGATGATGCCTGGAAACAACAATTTTTCAATGATTATATAAATTTAATGAAATCAAAAGGTGTTTCACAAAAAGATATAGACTATATCCAAGGTAAGTATGAATCAAATGAAGTAACCTTTTTAATTCAAACAATGCCTAGACTTCACTTATATAGTAAAGGAAAACCAAATGGAATGTATATGCCAACGTCATATATCTCTATGGCTTTAGGTTTAGCTGATAGTAAAAAAGTTACTGGTAATGATGAGCAACAAAGAAGTGTATATTTTAGAGAGTACAAATATCTTTATAGTCGCGGTGGAACAACGAGTAGTCCAAAATCAGGTTATTGTACAAAAAGTGGATGTTCTAGCTGGTGTAAAAGATTAGGTCATATATCATCATCAGGTTGGAAACCAATGCAAGGTGGATATGTAAACACCATCCAGGCCATAAATTCAGGAGGACCTGTCAAAAAGAATATCTTTGGAGGTTGGGGATACCATCATTGGAATGCTGGTCAAGAGTCAAGCAATAAACCAAAATTGTTTATACAAACTAAAATTGATTTGTATAATGCAGAGGGTGCTAAAGTTGGAAATACAACTAAACCTGCTAAAGGCTGGGACTTAGGGAAAGAGTTTGAAGAATGTAAAAATATAAATAAAATAGACCTTGTTGATTCAACAATTGAAGTTAATGGTAAGACATATAAAATTGAAAAAGAAGCTAAGAATAAAATCGATTTGATTGATAAGAAAGATAAGGAAGGTCTTTTTAAACAAAATCTAAAAGTTAAAAATCCATCTGTAGTCTCTAGAGAAGAAACTTTAATCTATGATAATACTGTAAATAAAATGTTAACTGATTTGCTAAAACCAAATCAAGCTGACCAGTACAATACTTACTTAGGTGGAAAACAAAATGCTGATAATGATTTTGGGGGAAATGGGGATTTTGAAGATATATTTATAGATAATAAATATAAAGATAAGAAAGATGAAAAAGGGGAGAAAGCTTTTGCAGATGCTGAAATGACTGTATACTTAAAGGCAAAAGAAATACCTTCAACTGTTGATGGAACTGGAGAAGAAGCAAAAGAAGTACCAGAGTGGCGTTTATCAAAATATTGGGATGACTTATCTAGTAAACTTGCATATGCAATTTACAAGGTATCTCATAGCTCAGATAGTACTTCTCATGTAAGTTCATCATTAAATCCATCTGGTTGGACAAACTTATCTTTAAAAGAGGTAGATTTAAAAGCGAGTCCGTGGCTAAAAATAAATGCTAAATGGAAGGGAACTCCACATGGTACAAGTGTAACTCATGGTGGTACAACATTTTCTCAAGCAGTAGGAGGCTCACTAGTAGCAACTAGAACAAATAGAGATATTGATACTTATAAGTTTGCTAACTGGAAAAACAATGGTTATACAAATGAGATAGCTGCAGGTGATAAAGGGGATACAAATTATAAATATAGAAACAAGAAAACTATGAATAGTAATATTCAAATCTATATGCTTGACCCAATCACAAGTTATATTCATAAAAAAGCTAATTATAGACACACAACTAATAGCGAAGGTCATAGTGTGTGCAGATGTTACACATCAAGTGAAACAGCTACACAAAAATATACACCAGCTACATATAAATTAGCTATAGATTATTATAGATACCACACAGGCGATGTAAGTACAAAAGTTCCACAGGAATCAAAAGGAGCTCAAGAATCTTATAGTTATGAAACAAAGAAAACAACAGGACTTAAAGTGTATCCAGAAGTAACTATGGCTCATTCAGATTTGTCTGGAAATACTGCTATAGATATAATAGCTGGTGAAAAACAAAGAACTATAACTCCACTTTCTTATAATTATTTAAGATTAGATGCTAAGATGAATTCAAAAGTAGTAGGAACAAGTGTCGCAACAGATAAAAAAGCTAAATCTCTAGTAAGTAAAGTGGCAAGTGGAACAAAGGTAGGAAGTTCTCAAGTAATTCATAAGGGAAGTGCTGTAAACTTATCTTATACATTAGGTGGAACAGGTAAGCTTCCTTGGGGTGATAAACCAACTCTAACAGCTAAAACTTATGCTTTAGACATAGGAAATACTGCTATTAAAAATTCTTGGGGAAATAGCAGCTATAGTACTGATAAAGTTAGAGATAGCTATATGAATAAGTTTGGAACAAAGACTGGTGATGGTTGGAAATTCAAATTAAAAATTCAACCAGGCATGAATATAGGTGGTAAAGATTATAATGGTAAAGAAGTGACTAAAGATATAACTGGTAAGAATAAAACAACTGAAGAGTATCGTTTGGTAGTCAGAAGTGGTAAATTGACACTAGTTAATGGTAAAGGTGTTAGTAGTGTTAATGATATTACGAAAGATATATTAAGCAAAATGAAGCTTAATACACAAGATACTGTGTTAGATGTTTTTGAAAAATCAAAAGGTAAAGCTTTGGATGAAGCAAATGTTGCTAATTTAATAAATGCTATCAGAGGTACAAGTGATGTTAAAGTTGGTGCTGGTTGGTACAATGAAGATACAACTGTATTAATCATAAGAGAGTATACAACTGTATTTGAATTACCTAAAGCATACATGTATACTGACAAGATTGCTATGAATATGCCAGGGATTGAATCTCCTATAAACAAAAATGATTTTTATACAAAAGGACTTAAAGGCCATACAAAATTAAAAATGACTGTAGATAAATCAGATTGTTATATACTATATGATGATACATCTAAAAAAATATGGAATGATAAAGAAATGAAATTTACTGTTCCAAACGTATCTATTTTAGATACTACAAAATAATCTTAGGGATAGAAATAGAAGTGCCTAAAACTTTTTAGGCACTTTTTAAATACAAAAGTAGGTGAACTGTATGGAGATAGATTTAAAACATGTAAAAGAACAAACCCTAGAAATGTGTTTAGAAGCAGTAATACAAGATGGCAGAGCTTTAGAATATGTAAAAGAACAAACGCCAGAGATATGTTTAGCAGCAGTAATGCAAGATGGCAGAGCTTTAGAATATGTAAAAAAGCAATCAATAAAGATATGTGTAGAAGCTCTAAAACAAAATAAACATGCAATTAGATATGTAAAAGACAAAGAAAAATACTTGGATATATTTAAACTTAGATATTTAGAAAAAAAGGGGGAAGTTAAAGAAGTAATAGCTATTAAAGAAAAGGGAGAGTGGCTATTCACTATTGGGAATTATGAGAACATTACTAAAGAAAAATTTTTAGTTAAAATCTATAATGAAGATGGTGGATTTGACTTAAAGCAAGGAATAAATGTTTATAGGAAAGCTTATTTTGATTTTTTGAAGGATATTGAAACTAACAAAAGGACATTAGATATTAAATTCATACCAAAAGATATATATATATATTATTTCTTATGCAAGTTTAGAAAGTTAATTAGAGGTCTAATATTGACATTTGGTATTCTTATGCTTATTGCCCTTGCTGTTATTTTAACGCTATTAAAATTCAGATATATGTCACTTATTTATTTACATTATTAATATTACAAATAAAAGTGTCTGAAATTTTCAGACACTTTTTATTGCAGAAATATTTATTTGACATAGATATGTTAGAAAAGAGTAACACAACTAACAGATTGGTGGTATAATGTAATTATAAAGATAAATTTTGGATAATTGTGGAAAGTATACAATTTATAACTTATAATTAGCTTAGGATGAACTATCTATGTAGTATAAGAATCTAAAATATATGGGGGGAATAGAAAAATGGCTTTTAAAAAAAGATTTGATAATACAGAAAATACGCAAGTTCATGTAAGCACTACATATACAAGGTCTGGGGAGAAAAAGCGTCTCAAAATCAAGAAAAAATATAACTTTGTAATCAGTGGCTTACTTATGAGTGCCATGTTATTAGGTTTTTCTTCAGGTTTAACAAGTGTATCATATGCTGATGAATTAAATAACGATATTGAGATAAATAAAGGAACTACTTTTTCAACACGAAAGGTTGACCAGGACTCTATTCAAGCACAAAATAATTTTAATACAGCAATAAGTGTATCAAAACATGGTTGGAATTCTTCTAAGAATATTGTTTTAATAAAAGATAAAGCTCTAGCTGATTCTCTAGCAGTTACACCTTTGTCAAAAGCTTTAGATGCTCCAATACTTATAACTGACAAAGACTCTATACCTGAATCTACTCTTAACGAGATTTCAAGACTTGGAGCTAAAAACATAACTCTAATAGGTGGACTAAATTCTATCTCTGATTCTGTAGTTAATACACTAAAGAATAAGGGTTTAACTGTAGAGAGAATAGGTGGTACTGATAGACAAGAT